>JADKCL010000010.1 GCA_016718825.1 Bacteroidota bacterium
TTCGTTGAGCAGCAAAATCCCGCGGCAGATGCGTTCGATTTCCGTGAAATAAGCCTCCACCTGCGAACGCACTTCGCTCCGGTCGGTGCCAAACAGCAGGTCGATCATGCCAAAATGGAAGGTCTTGATCTTCTCGAATTGTTCCCAAGTATCGACTTCGCGGCAGTCGCGGGCGAGCCAAGCCAATTTTTCCAGGTGGTTGGTGGTCTTGTCCATCGCCGAAATGACGATCACCAAACGATGTTGGGGCAAAAACTGACCGATGATTCGGCTGACATTCCGGACGGCCTCGGCGTCTTTCACGGAGGCACCTCCAAATTTCATTACACGCATGACGCAAAATAAGTGAAAAGGGAATGGAAAATTGAGAATTGAGAATTGAGAATGGAAAGTGGAGTTGGGAGTGGTTAACGTTTCGTTGGGCGGATGAAATGGCTGTTTGAATCACTAGTTGCATTTACGAATTGTATGAACCGTCTTCATGCACGGAATATCGTCGGTGGGTTTCGTGGCCCGAAGGGCCTCAACAATTGTCGCTCACGTAGCGGCGTGAGCGGATTATGGGACGGATTGCCATTCGTTTTCGTGGCCCGAAGGGCCTCAACAACAGTAGCCGTGGGCGAAGCCCATGGTATGGAGCCCATTTAGATATTCTCCGCCGAGCCCGCGGCGCGGGCTCGGCGGCGAATTAAGTCATGGATTCGTTTGATCCCCCTCCCCCATTTTTCTGCACAGAACCGCATCCTGCAAAACATTTCCAAGCATGTTGAGTTCTATTCCCCAACTACAATAAAGATGAGACTCGCCTCTCGATGAAGCTGCGGATGATTTTCAGCTTCGTCACCGATAGAGGAGGGCATTGTTCAAGATTCGTTCTCACCCGGATACTGCGAAAAATCGGCCTGAACAAGAGGTAGAACTTTCAGTTATACGGACAAATAGCTTAACTTTCGCCGCTTTTGACATTCAGAAGTTGGCTCAGGATACAATTTGATCGCTAAGAAGCATGGCTGGAAAACCAGAAAATCAAAACGGCTCACAAGGTGGGAAAGGGTTTCCGAAGGGTTCGGGAAACTTGTATTGGATTTATGCATTGATTCTCCTCTTCATCATCGTTGCCACGTACTTTTTCCCGACGGGCGGCAACATCAAACCCATTTCGCCGAGCTACTTCATCAACACGCTCATTCCTGCCAATCAGGTCGATAGTGTGGTGGTCATCAACAAGGAAGAATTCGAAATCTACCTGACCAAAGAGGCAATGCAATTGGACGAATTCAAGAAGCAATTCCCCAATTACAACCCCGAATCGCGTTCACGTGCTCCCCAATTTTCATTCAGCGCAGGCGCATCCGCAGAGTCGATCACCGACAAATGCGTGGAATTGAACTTGAAAGTGACGCCCGTGACCCGTACCGACTACATCGGCGGATTGCTGCAATTTTTGGTTCCGATTGCGATCCTGATCGCCCTTTGGGTATTTTTCATGCGTCGTATCGGCGGTGGAGGCCCAGGAGGACAGATCTTTAACATCGGCAAAAGCAAGGCTTTGCTCTACGACAAGGAAAACAAGGTGGAAGTCACCTTCAACGATGTCGCTGGACTCGAAGAAGCCAAGGAAGAAGTCGAAGAAGTGGTCGATTTCCTCAAGGACCCCGCACGTTATACCCGCCTCGGCGGCCACATCCCAAAGGGTGTATTGCTCGTAGGCCCTCCCGGAACTGGTAAAACCTTGCTTGCCAAGGCAGTAGCAGGGGAAGCCAAAGTACCGTTCTTCTCGTTGAGCGGTTCAGACTTCGTCGAAATGTTTGTCGGTGTCGGTGCAGCCCGTGTGCGTGACCTCTTCAAGCAGGCCAAGGACAAAGCGCCTTGTATCGTGTTCATCGACGAAATTGACGCCATCGGCCGTGCCCGTGGACGTAACAACATCCAAGGCGGCAACGACGAACGTGAAAACACGCTCAACCAATTGCTCGTCGAAATGGATGGCTTCAACAGCGACACCGGGGTGATCCTGATGGCAGCGACGAACCGTCCCGACGTTTTGGATCCGGCCTTGTTGCGCCCAGGACGTTTTGACCGTCAAATCTCCGTGGACCGTCCCGACTTGAAGGGCCGCGAGCAGATTTTCAAGGTTCACTTGAAGAATATCAAACTCAGCGATGACGTCGAGGCCGCCAAATTGGCTTCGCAGACCCCGGGTTTTGTCGGTGCAGACATCATGAACGTGGTGAACGAAGCCGCCTTGATCGCTGCCCGCAAGAACAAGGACGCGGTGGACATGAGCGACTTCCAAGATGCCATTGACCGCGTGATCGGTGGTTTGGAGAAGAAAAACAAAATCATTTCGCCCGAGGAGAAGAAGATCATTGCCTACCACGAAGGTGGTCATGCCGTCGCCGGATGGTTTTTGGAGCATGCCTATCCGCTGGTGAAGGTGACGATCGTACCGCGTGGTGTTGCAGCCCTCGGCTACGCCCAATACCTGCCCAAGGAGCAGTACTTGTACAGCACCGAGCAGATGATGGATCAGATGTGTGTCGCTCTCGGCGGACGTGTTGCAGAGGAATTGATCTTCGGCCGCATCACCACCGGTGCGCAAAATGACTTGGAGCGCATCACGCAACAAGCCTATGCGATGGTGACTGTTTACGGCATGAATGCGACGATCGGCAACGTATCCTTCGTGGATCATGACGGCGAATTCAACTTCCGGAAGCCTTATTCCGAGGAAATGGCTTCGCAGATCGACAAGGAAGTGCGGCAGCTGATTGCAGGTGCCTACGAACGTACCCGTGCCCTGCTGATACAGCACATGGATGCCCTGCAAATTGTTGCCAAGACCCTGTTGGAAAAGGAAGTCATCTTCAAGGATGACCTCAAGACCCTGATCGGTCCAAGACCCTTCGCGGATCCAAGCGAGGCAGAAGTCAAGGTGAGCATCGAAAAGACACCTGAAACTCCGGCAGCCCCGATAGAGCCATCTGCGGAGGCCAAGCCGAATGTAGAAGAGACCCCCAAATCACAAATCCCCGACCTCCCACCGCCTCCGGCGGCAGAGTGAGAGTGAGAGTGAGAATCGGCCTGTTGGAATGTTTCAACAGGCCGATTTGGTTTTTGGAAAAGTCGTACAACCGATTTTCCACCTCAATCCATTATCTTCGCGGGGCTTGAATACGGGTAAAAAAATATACTTCGCATCTGATTTGCATCTTGGAGCGCCCGATGCGGCGACGAGTTTGGTGCGCGAACGCCATTTTGTGCGGTGGCTTGACAAGATCAAGCCCGACGTTGCCGAACTCTACCTGCTGGGCGATGTTTTTGACTTCTGGTTTGAATACCGGCAAGCCATCCCGAAGGGCTACAGCCGCATCCTCGGCAAACTCTGCGAATTGGCCGATATGGGGGTCAAAATCCACTACTTTGTCGGCAACCACGACATGTGGATGCAGCGCTACTTCACCGAACAATTCGGGGCGGAGATCCATTACCATCCTGTCATGCGCAAGCTCAATGGCAAAACCTATTACATCGGCCATGGCGACGGATTGGGTCCGGGCGACCGCAAATACAAGCTGTTGAAAAAAGTTTTCCGCAATCCGCTGGCGCAATGGGCATTTCACCGGTTGCATCCCAACTTTGGCATTGGGCTTGCAAACTACTTTTCGAGGAAAAGCCGGCGCAAGACGGGACACGAAGACGCCATCGACCATGGCGACAACGAGTTTCTGCTCATCTTTGCAAAGGAATCCTTGAAGGAAAACCCTGAAATTGATTACTTTGTCTTCGGACATCGGCATTTGCCCAAATACCATCCGCTTGAAAACGAAAAAGCATATCTCAACCTTGGTGATTGGATCACGCACTTCACTTACCTGCAGGTCGATGATCAAGGTCCTCGGTTGTATCGTTTTCTGCTCGATGGCAACACTATTCCCCTCCCGGGCGGCGGCACAAACCGAGGCTGATTCGCTGTTCCAAGCCCCGAGCAAGTCGGTTCTGGGCATTCCCGAAGGCCTTACGGACTTGGAAGTCGATCAAGAAGGCAATATTTACCTGCTGCAAACCAAAAAACACCGCATTTACAAGTTCTTCGAGATGACCGAATTTGACTCCATCCAAGTGATTGGTGGCAAGGGCATCGGCGAAGAAGGCTTCAATTTCCCGAGCAAAGTCACCGTTCCCAACCGGCAGAGTGTGTTTATCCTCGACCAAATGAACCGCCGTTTGGTGCAGCTCAACACCAATCTCCGGGTGATCAAAGACATCGACTTTCTGACCTTGGAGTCCAAATTGCTCACTGCCGATGTCGAATCGTTTTGGCCCATCAGCTTTGTGGTGGGGCCTTCTGGTGAATTGTTTTTCTTGAACCAAGAAGACATCAAAATCTACAAATTCACCACGGCAGGTACATTGGAGCGTGCATTCGGAGGAGTAGACTACGGCGCAGGCAGCCTTTCAGAACCCTACGATATCGTGATGAACAGCGCCAATCTGGTGTTTGCGGTGGACAGCACCCACCAAAAGGTGAGCATCTTCGACCTGTACGGCACTTATCAATACGCCCTGAGTTTCCCCCTTGAATTCAGGTGGAAACGTTTGAGCACTTTTGACGACAACCTGCTCTTTTTGGGCGAAAAGGAGATTTTCCTTTACAATATCTTCAGCAAAAAAGGACAAACCATCCGCTTTGAACGCAAGGAAAAACTTGTGGATGCGGTTGGCGGCAAGGATTTCCTCTATCTTTTGTTTGAAAATCAAGTAGATTTGTACGCGCTCAGCAGTCAGAAATAGGCCTGCAGCAACAATGAAAATGAATTTTTCGGCCCACATTCTCCGCCATTAGCGCCCGAGATTACAAACCCCGGAGCACAGCCCAAATTGTGCACCACCGAATTTCATTTCTAATTTCTCATTTCTAATTCACTGCGATGTTTGAGCAACTGCAAGCGATTGAAGCCCGTTTCCATGAAGTCGGCGACGAACTCACCAAGCCCGAAGTCTTGAGTGACATGAAACGCACCAAGGTCCTGAGCAAGGAATACAAGGATTTGAATCCGATTGTGAAGGCTTGGCACGAACTTTTGCACCTCCAAAAGAGCCTTCAAAGTGCCCGCGACATGCTTAACGGCGAAAAGGACCCTGAAATGCGGGAAATGGCCAAGGAGGAAATCGACTTGCTCACGCCCAAAGTCGCGGATGCTGAAGAGTATCTGAAAACCCTGTTGATTCCGAAAGATCCGGAAGACAGCAACAACGTGATTCTGGAGATCCGGGCCGGTACGGGCGGTGACGAAGCCTGCATTTTTGCCGGGGATCTCTATCGAATGTACGCCCGCTACGCGGACAAAAAAGGCTGGCAATGTGACCTGAACGACTTCGAAGAAGGAAAAGCAGGCGGCTACAGCAAGATCGTGATGACCATTTCGGGAGAGGACGCCTACGGCATCATGAAATTCGAGTCGGGCGTGCACCGCGTGCAGCGCGTTCCCGCCACGGAGTCGCAAGGGCGCATCCATACGAGCGCGGCCACCGTTGCGGCGATGCCTGAAATGGAAGAAGTCGACATCGACATCAATCCTTCCGACATCAGGGTGGACGTGTTCCGGGCGAGTGGCGCAGGTGGGCAACACGTGAACAAAACCGAATCCGCTGTGCGTTTGGTACACATTCCGACGGGAATCGAAGTCCAAAACCAGGATGAAAAGTCGCAGATCAAGAACAAGGAGAAAGCGATGAAAATCCTGTTTGCCCGTATCTACGACATGGAATTGCAAAAGAAGCTCGAAGTGCAATCCAAACTGCGGAAAACCTACGTTTCGACCGGTGACCGCAGTGCGAAGATTCGCACCTACAATTATCCGCAGGGCCGTGTGACCGACCACCGCATCAACCTGACGCTCTACAACTTGAGCGCCATCATGGGCGGGGAAATCGATGATCTGATCGGCGCGCTGCGCATGGCCGACAACGCGGAGAAGATGAAAACGGGACTGGCTTAAACAGTGTGAGAGAGGGAGTGTGAGAGCGAGTGTTGAGAGGGAGGTTGTAGCGAAGGCGGCGCTCACATCTTGTTTTGGGTAGCGCCGCCTTCGCGTATTCAGCGCGTCGTTGGCGCTACCCAAAATGCGGTGTGAGCGCCAAAAACGCTGTACTTTGAGTTCAAGATCGGAGTTCGCGGAGAATTAGCCGATTCAATCCCCCCTTCAAAGCGTCCGTTGGATGTACGCTGCGGTCTCCATCATCGCTGCCACGCCCATGTGCACGACGATGCCGCCCCAGATGGAGCGGGTATAGTAGGCCACGACGCCCAAAATATAGCCACCGAAGACCGATGCAACGGCCTCGCCCGCAGGTTTGCCAAAGTGCAGAAAACAATACATCGCCGCCATGGGCAACACCGCCCTTGGACCCAACCACCGGATGAATCCAATCACCAAGAATCCCCTGAAAACCAATTCGACAAGGGCAAAATCAGAGAGATAGACAAATTCAAAAACGGCACCGGTCAGCCAAGGCGAGACACCCACTTTGGCTTCGGCCGGACCCGCAAAATACTGCGGATAAACCTTGAGGAAATCGGGCTGATAAGACGCAATGGTGATCAAAGGCAGCATGATCAGCAACATCAAAAAATACGGCGCCAAGCCCTTGGGCTTTGTAAAAAGGCCGTAAAATTGGTTGTAGCGGTCGTGATCATTTTCATACAGCGCCGGCACAACCTTCGGTTTACGGTCCACCAAAAACCAAAAGAGCAGCAAGGGTGCCAACATGAAAACAAAGCGCTTCAGGTTCCACAAAACCAGCAATCCCCAACGAAACAATTCCTTCGGAAACAGTTCGCGGGCAAGGTTTTTGTGCCAAGGAAACCATGCCGTGATCGAAACCATCAGCAAGGCTAACAAGAGCATGGCCCAAAACCCTGGCTTCTTCAGTCCGGGGGCAGGTTTCTGGAAAATCGCCTGCAAACCTACCACCACCAAATAGGGAAAGGCCATAAACGAGGTCCAGCGCACCAATTTCACCCATCCGTCGGGCTGCGTATAGATCCACTTATTGGTCAGATGCAGGGTATAGTTGAGTGTCAAGCAAATGCCGAGCACCAAAAACGTCAGCAAATAGGTCCACAGGTGGAAATCCTCCTTCAAAAACATCCGGAGCGAAGAAACAATTTTGCGCATGATCGGCGAGTGATTGAGCTTGCAAAGATGGAAAAATTCGGAGAATTGCCGATTCTCAAGCCCAAATCTCGGTGCCTTCGGAGCAATTGGTACAGATATCGATCGATTTGCGTGATTGCACGAGGCGTCCACGGAAGTCCTTGTAGGCCGGACTGCGCCAGATCGTGTGAAAATCCATTTCGGGCAGCTTACCCATCTCGTATTGGGCGTCTTTGTCAAAGCAGCAGGGCAAAACGCGTCCATCCCAGGTGATTTCAGCGCCCATCCAGAGTTTCCAGCATTGGTTTTTGAGTTTGTTTTTCAGGACAAACTTGCCGTCGGCGCCTTTTTTGTAGCGGGAATAACGCTCATTCTTCGGAATCAGGGGATGGCCACCTTCGAAGTCATAAATCTGCGCGGTTTTGAAGACAACTTTGTCCACGCCAAGTTCCTTGCCGAGGGATTCAATTTCCGGAATTTCGTGTTCGTTGGCGGCAGTGACGAGGAATTGCAAAATGATGTAGGGCGTCTTCGAATGCATTTTTTCGCGCCATTCGACCAATTTGCGGGTGCCTTCCTTGACCTTTTGGAGGTTGCCGCCAACGCGGTATTGTTGGTAGGTTTCCTGCGTGGCGCCGTCGATGGATACGACCACTTCGTGAATGCCGCTTTCAATGGTCGCCTTCGCGTTTTGGTCGGTGAGGTAATGGGCGTTCGTGCTCGTGCCCACGTAGATGTTGCGTTGCGCCGCGTAGGCGGCCATGGGCAGGAAATTCGGATTCAAATACGGTTCGCCTTGAAAATACATCAACATGTAGACCAAGTCCTTGTGCAGCGCATCCGCCATCACCTTGAAAGATTCCAAGTCGAGCATTCCGGTGGGCCGTGTAAAGGACCGCAACCCCGAGGGGCATTCCGGACAACGCAGATTGCAGCTTGTGGTGGGTTCTACCCCGATTTTCGCTGGATTGCCCCAATGAATGGGCTTGCGCAGCAAACGCGCCCACTGAAATGACCAATACAACAAGAAAAAATTCCAAGCCTTTCGCAGGGTCAATGTCCGCAGTAAAATCAGGACCCTTTTCATTCAATTGACAATTGCTGTGCGCTTGGAGATACAAAGGAGGCCAATCGGCGGATGGACAATTGAAAATGTTTCAAGTGAATTCCCTGTAAAAGTCGCGAACCTGTTCGTCAGTACCGATGACAAACAGCTTTTCATTGTTGTTGATGGGGAGATTGCCATTCGGATTCATGTGAAAATCACCTTTCCCATCTTGAAGACCGAGCACCAAGACTCCGGTGCGTGACCGGATGTTGAGTTCAACCAAGGTCTTGCCGACAAGCTGCGGCTTGCCCGTGCAGTCGATCATCTCCAGGTTGAGGTGGAACTGTCCCCTGCCGGTCACGAGATCCACAAAATCCATCAAAGCGGGCTTCGTGAGTACTTTTGCCATTTGCCGGCCACCGAGCACGTTGGGGAGGATCACTTTGTTTGCCCCGGCAATCTCCAGCTTCTTGATCGTGCTTTCATTGCTTGCGCGGGCCACAATCGGCAAAGTAGCATTCAACTGCCGAATGCCCAGGGTCACAAACACATTGGCTGCATCATCGGCCAAGGCACAGATGGCACCTTTTGCGACATGGATATTGGCCTGACGCAAAACGTCCTCGTCGGTAGCATCCCCTTTCAGGATCAAGGCATCGGGAAAGTCTTGCAAAAATTGGTCGATGACCTCCTGATGCATTTCCAAGCCAATGAACGGCGCCTTCTCAGCCATGAGTTCGATGGCCGCCTGCCGGCCGTTCCGCCCGAGCCCGCAGATGATGATGTGGTCGTGCATCTTACTGATTTCCTTTGTCACGCGGTATCCCTTGATCAAATTCCTGATTTCGCCCTCAACCATAAAAGAGGTGATGGTTGAAACCGTATAGGTGAAAAATCCGATGGTAAAAATAATCAAAAAGATCACAAAGAGCTTCCCATCGTTGCTGAAGCCTTCTCCGCCGAGCACTTCAAAGCCGACGGTGCTCATCGTGATCACGGTCATGTAGGCGGAATCGAGATAGGAATAACCTTCGATCCAATGAAAACCCAAAATCCCGAAGACGAGGGTGAAAAACAATAGAATCACCGCTCCCAGGAACCGCCTTGCTACTTTGCTTCTGAGCATAGGCGAACAATTTAGGAAGATTTTGGGATTGGAAGAGGTTTGATTAACTTCAACCCTGATTTGGAAGGTTTACTTTTATGAAGAATACAGTTTTTGCCCTCATTTTGATGCTTGCAGCGTTCCAGCTATCCGCCCAGGTGGGTTTCAACCTGGGTTTCATGGGCGGACCGCAATACACGATGATGCTCAACAATCAGCCACTCGAGGCTGGTGGCAAAGGATTCAAGTATGTGCCCACTTTTGGCAGGACAGGTACCTTCAAAATCGGGTACAACTTTGTTCCGCCAATTGGCTTGCATGTCGGGGTCACCTACTCCGAGCAGGGACAAGACTATACCACGGTGGATTCCGTCGGATTTGAGACAAGAACCTCTCGCCGTGCGACGTATATCAAGGTGCCAATCCTCTTGCACTTGAGCAGCGCCCCCGGTCCGGTGATGTTTGTGATGGAAATCGGACCACAATTCGGGCTTTGAGGGATGCGTCCATATCCGTCGCGGGTATTCCACAAACGTATACCTTCCCGACGACCCTGCTGTGGAAAGCCAATGACCTGGAATTTGCCTGGGCACTGGGAGCTGAATTTTGCGTGACCAAAGGCGTTCACTTTGTGTTGCAACACCGCGGTGACTACGGCATTTTTGACTTTGAGAACAAGGACGTTTCCAACAATGGGGTTCCGTTTTATGCTGCAGAGCGCAAAAAAGCCAACAACATGGCCTTGAGCATTGTCGGCGGGATGAACTTCATTATCAAGGGTGCACATTCCAAAACGACGCGGCACTACAAAGGCCGTACCTGGCGGAACAACTGGCGATGAGAAATATTTTTCTAAAAATTTGCCTAGAATAAAAAAATCACCCTACCTTTGTCGTCCACAATTGGGGGATTAGCTCAGCTGGCTAGAGCGCTTGCATGGCATGCAAGAGGTCATCGGTTCGACTCCGATATTCTCCACTCCCCAAGAAAGCAGCTTTTTTGTTGATTATAATTAAAAACTTTTGCGACCAGTTCCACTTTTCCTTTTCCGATTTTGGTGTAAAGCTAACGAACGCATTCGGTTGCTTTTTGAATCCTACCTTTGGCATTCCCATTTCCCTGGCATTTGACATTTCTATGGTTGGGAATCGTGGAATCATTTCAACGTACTTTTACAAACGGATAAGAAATATTCGAAGTGGTCTTGAACGCTACGAATTGTGATCTCACTTGGGACAGAGGAGAAGGGTGGCTGTTTGTATTTGACAGGGTTCAAAAAGTAAAGACAACATCTTGAAACAATCTTACGAGTAACGATTTCAGGAATGTCCTGCTTCGAGAAGCACGACCGAATTCAAGGGCGGGTGTTCAGACCTGTGTAATCTTGGAGCAACGCGAATTTTGAAAATAGGGAATTCCCGATCTCAGAATCGTCGAACATCCCTATTCTCCCTTTTGTTCACTCCTCGTTTCCTTGTGGTATGCGCCCAAACCCATGCCCCATTACAGGGGTGGTGGCAATTCTATTTCAAACACAAGACGGAATCCAATTGGATTGTAGAAGCAGATGCCGGATACCGCGTACAATCAGCGCATTTGGAACCCGGTACAGCATTGGCAAGGGTCGGATTTGGAAGGCAATTCAAGGACTTTTCGTTGATTGCGGGGGCAGCATGGTTTGAATCTTGGCCCCTGTCGGGTAGCGGTCAGGAATCCGGCGAATTTCGCTTGTTCCAGAAATTGATTTTGCCACAAAAGCTTGGTCCGGTGAGCCTCAGCCATATTTACCGCGCCGAGGAGCGGTGGCTGCAACAACCCCTTCGAAGTCAATACCAGTTGCAACTCAGGTTGCGGTATCAGCTGCAGGCCATTTATAACTTCAAAAACTTCGCCCTCCTTGGTGCGAAACCCTATCTCAATGGACATGCCGAGATGTTTGCCGTACCCAACAAGCAGGTCTTCAGCCAATTCCGCCTTTTTGGAGGCACCGGATTGAACTGGAAAGACCGTTGGCGGTTCGAACTTGATTATCTGGCCATTTGGTTGCCTGCCAAAACAACGGGGAACCCCATTCCCGGCCATGCCTTGCGGATGAACCTGCTGCTGAATCTCTAAACTTTCGCTTGCGGCGATCGCTTTTTCCGGCTACAAATACATAATTTTGACCTCCTTGCGCAGCGTTTTCGCAGCGGACAAAAAAGCCGCTGCGTATGCCGACCGAGGCAGAGGCAATCAATGAATTCGATCAATCGGATTTTCAAGGAAATGTTTTGGTTGGCACTCGTGGGCGCCATCACGATTGGCATAGACGTCTTCGTGCCGCGTCCCTGGATGGGGGCATTTTGGACGAGTCCATTGCCCAACACGCGTGGCCCTGTCTGGGTCAATGTAAATTCCACTTGGGTCTGGCACTTGGGCGTATTCTTTACCGTTTTGACCGCGGTCCTTCTTCTGAGATTGTTGTTTTGGCTCCTGTCCCGAAAAAAGAAGAATCCCTCCGTATGAAATACCTGCTCTTCACAACCGCGCTTTTCTTGCCGTTGCTTTTGCTCACCGGCTGCAAAACTTCGACGGCCTCCTCCTCCCCCGCTGGTACCGACAATCCCGAATGGGCCAAGGAATTTTCACAATTGGGTGTGGACGGTACGTTTGTACTGTATGATCCGAGTTCGGGAAAATGGCAATTCCACAACCGCGAACGGGCTGCGCGTGCATTTTTGCCTGCATCGACCTTCAAGATTTTCAACTCCTTGGTGGGTCTGCAGACCAAGGCCGTGGCCAATGATTCCGTCCTTTTTAAATGGGATGGCAAGGTACGCGGCTGGGAAAAATGGGACATGGATCAGACGATGAAAACCGCCTTTCAGTATTCCTGCGTTTGGTATTATCAGGAATTGGCGCGGCGAATCGGAACCGAAAAAATGCAGCATTGGCTGGACAAGGTCGGGTATGGCAATGCCCAAATCGGCAACAAAGTCGATGAATTCTGGCTGGATGGAACGCTTTCGATTTCGGCGATCGCGCAAGTAGCGTTTCTGACAAAGTTGGAAGCGATGAAATTGCCATTTTCCAAGTCCGTCCAGGCCAACGTACACCGTCTGATGCTGGCCGAGGAAGGCCAAGACTGGAAGCTCTATGGCAAAACCGGCTGGGGCGACCACGGCAATCGGCAAATCGGGTGGTATGTGGGATTTCTCCGGAGTGGTACAGCCAAACGCATTTTTGCCCTGAACATGGACATCCACGAGGACGAGGATGCCGAATATCGCAAGGTATTGTCGCGGAAGATTCTCAAAGCAGAAGGCTTGATGCCTGGTGCTGAGTAGGGTAAAATCCGGAAAAGCGCGTCCTGCACATGGCAAATTCCCGTTTGGCATCAAATTCGCTATCTTTGTCGCATGAAAAAGACGCTGTTGCTGGCCATCTGCATGGTTCTGGCCACTTTTTTGAATGGGAAGGCGCAAACGCCTGCTTACCGCTTGAAGGCTTGGGCTGGAGATTCCGCCGCGATGTTGCAACTCAGTGAGGCATTCATGTTTGGCAAAAGCGTCGAAAAAAGCGAAGATTCGGCCAAATTCTACGTCAAAAAAGCCGCAGACAAGGGATTGGCCGATGCGCAATTCCTTCTCGGAACCGAATTGTTGGTGGATGTTTTTTCATCTGCCAACTATGCCAAGGGTGTATCGATGCTTAAAAAAGCCGCCGATCAAGGGCATGTCGATGCGCAATTTCGCCTGTCGGAGGTGCATCGCTCCAAAGGTCGTGGCAACGTGAGCGACACATACTATGACATCAAAAAAGCCTACGCTTACGGCGAATTGGCAGCGAATCAGGGCCTTCCAGAGGCATTGATGTATTGCGCCGAAGCCCGTATCGCAGGTACCGGAACGACCAAAAACGATTCGATCGCCTCTGCCTTCTTTCGCCGTGCAGCCGATGAAAAAAATTATGTCCCCGCGATCATCCGCATGGGCGATATGTATTTTGAAGGACGCGTCACCAAACAGGTGGAGCCCTTCATCGCCGTCGAATGGTACCGCAAAGCATTGACCTTCAGACATGCCAATATCGATCAGAAGGGCCGCGCAGAGCAAGGGATCCACAACGTCGACAACTTTTTCAAGGCGATTCAAAATACCTATTTGGAATCGAATCCTGCCCTCCCCTTCGGGATGTTCAGCTACAAAATCAGATAGGCTTTTTTTGCTAAATTGGTAGCTTGAAACTGAAAATCAATCGTTTGATGCAAAAGAGATTCGGCCATTCCGGAGTTTTGGCAATGTTATGTTTGAGTTGCGGATTGCTGTTTGCAGCCTGCGGACCGGTCGATGCCCACAACAATGACGCTGAAAACGCCATCCCAAAACCCGATTCGATTGTCAAAATCACCATTCGCGCCGTCGGTGACTTGATGTGCCATGCACCGCAGTTTGAATATGCAAGACTGGGGACGGATACCTTCGATTTTCGCCGTTGTTATGCCGAAGTGGCTGATTACCTGAAAGGTGCAGACTTCACCATCGGCAATATCGAAACCGTTTTTGCGGGTCCGACAGCAAAATACACGGGTTATCCGACGTTCAATTCGCCGGAAGACTATCTGGATGCGGTCAAGGAGGCAGGATTTGACTTTTTGGTAACGGCGAACAACCACAGCCTGGACCGGGGCGGAAACGGCGCCTTCAAAACGCTGGACGTACTCGACAAATACGGATTTGACCATACCGGGACCTACCGTTCGCCGGCTGACCGGGACTCGATCCGTATCGTCAACGTGAAGGGGATTTCCATGGCGATTCTGAATTACACCTACGGCACAAATGGCATTCCCATTCCCAAGGACAAACCGTGGATCATCAATTTGACCGATACGCTCCTCATCGAAAAGGATGTTTTGGCGGCGCGCGCGCTCAAGCCGGACCTTGTGGTCGTTTCTTTTCACTGGGGATTGGAATATCAACACGAGCCTTGCGACTCGCAACGCATTCAATTTGAGGCAGCTGCGGCTGCAGGCGCCGATTTGATCCTCGGTTCGCATCCCCACGTCATTCAGCCCGTCGAATATTACAAAACAGCCGCGAATGCCAGCTTGGATACCGGATTTGTCGCTTGGTCCATGGGGAATTTCATCTCCAACCAAAACCAACGTTATTGCGATGCCGGCGTGATCCTGAACATCGAATTGACCAAAAACGTGACCAAGGATTCGATTTGGATCAGTGATACGGGTTATTTGCCCACTTGGGTCTTCCGTGGGCAGCATCCCAAGCAGCATATTCACACAATCTTGCCTGCCGAACGGTACCTGCAAGACACCGCTTATACCTACATTCTTGCTGATTCGAAGGCGAAAATGAAACAGGCGTTTGAGGATACCGACAAATACATCAACCTCTACGGGAAGATCCGGCGGGTGGATTTGAAGGAAGCCTTTGGCGAATAGGGATTTCTATTTTTCCATGATCCAATTCGCGGCGCGCACGCCGGAATGGAAGGCGCCATGCGCTGTGCCTGCGCCCTCGCGCACGGTCGCTTCGCCCGCGAAAAACACACGCTTTTCAGGCTGGGCAAGGAAATCCCGGTTCACGGGTTCGACGCCTGCTGGCAAATAGGAAAACGCACCCTTGCTGAATTTTTCGGATCCCCAGCGCGAAAAGCGCATGTCAACGGGCATGGAGGCATCCTCAAACAGTTTGTAAAGGATTTGATGCATCATCACCGTGACGTCCATATCCTCCTGTTTTTCAATGCTTTTAGAGAATTCGTTTCCTAAAATTGAAATCAGGTAGGGTTTACCTGCAGCGTGCGCCCAGTTCAAAAAGAGTGGAAATTCGCCTTTGTGTTTGGACATATAGCCGATGAAGTCGCGGTCGGTAGGCCAAAATGCCTTGTCAAACCGCATCGCAATCTTGTTGATGTTCCCAACACCGAGCTTCTTGATGGCATTTTTCTTTGCCGTGGAAAAGGCAGGGTCAAACCGCACGTCGCCGTCTTTGAGCACACCAAGCGGAAGGGTGACGATCACAAAATCGCCTTCAAAATCCTCTCCGGCAGTCGTCACGGTTGCACGCTGATCGTCCTGCCGGATGACCAAGGCCTTTTGTCCAAAGCGGACGTCGATTCCCAAGGCCAATTTTTCCATCACCTTCCCAAATCCGGAGGTGAGCAGCAAATCGTCTTCGTTGAAGGCAATGCCATCGTCTGCAGCTGCTGCGACCAAACTCAATTCGGCACCTTTGTAGAGTTCCAACATGGAAATCCGCCACTCCAAGGCCTGGCGCAGCGGCTCGACAATTTTCTCCGAATCGACAATTTCATCGACGGCTTGCCGCATGTTCATGCCCATCTCGGCCTTGCTCCAGGCCTTGTTGGCCTTTTTGAGCACCTTTTCGGCCTGGGCAAAATGGCTTTCGCGGTCGGTATCGGGCAGCGGATGGCCCTCTGAATCAAACAGGTAATAGTTGCCGTAGTTGGTGTTTTTGACACCCAACCGATGTTCGGAGACAATTGCCGTGAGCGGATTGGTTTTGCTATGGTGGATCCAACTTGCACCCAAATCGATGGGGGCTCCCATCGACGAATCGGTCCAAATACGTCCGCCGATGCGGTCGCGCGCCTCGACGACCACAACTTCGTGTCCGGCATCCTTCAGCGCACGGGCGGCACCGATTCCCGCAATGCCTGCACCGACGATGATCACGCGCTTCGTTCCGCCAAATCGGCGGCGATGCGTGCCAACGCTTGCCAGCAATAAGCTCGCGGAGCCCATTCCCAGCAACTTGATGAATTCTGATCTTCTCATGCCAATCCAGAGATCCTCATTACCAAGGACCTACAACAAAACCTCCTCAAAATGTATGCCCGCGGAAACAGCAGCGACCGACAGGCATTGAAAACGGCAAGATAGGGCTATTTCCACATCCGATATCAACATGCGGATAAGCCCACCGCCTACAATAATGATCAACGATTGTTCGTGGGAACATTCATTGATAGGCCAATATACGTAATCCACAATCCACATGCTATCCACATTGCTTAGAAAAATGTGCAGCAAATTTGTTGATAAGTCAAAATGCAGAAACCGGCCGGACTGTGACATGGGAGTACTAAAAATGGGGGAGGTGGAGACCAACGAAAAGCTGAAGTCAATGGAGTTTGGACAGAAAAGGTTTCGCGGAGGGATTCCACCGGACGGCAGGGCCGACAAATGCCGGAAAGTTGGCACAAAAAAAAAATCGGATTCCTAAGAACCCGATTTTGTGAGGCGACGAGCGGATTCGAACCGCTGTACGAGGTTTTGCAGACCTCTGCCTAGCCGCTCGGCCACGTCGCCGTTTTTCCGAATGGATTGCAAGGTTAAGGAAGAAATCTCAAATGGGCAAGTATTGCCTTTGATTTTTCTGAATTCGACAACGCAAAAAAATCCTCAGCCAATGGCTTGTGGGGGGCATTTTGCATCAATATCGACGTAAATGCGTTGGTAATCAAAGGCCCTTGTTGCTCGATTTGGAAGCCTGCGGCATGTTGGCGGGCAAAATGAACAGGTAAAAAACCTTTCGCCACCCAGCCCCGCAGCAGGTAATCCGTTGCTTGCCGCTGGAAATTCGCATAAAGCAGCCGGTCTTTGGGAATCGCATTCGCCCATGTTGTCTGATCGGTATACAACCGCATCGGCCGGTCGCTCGCCTCCACCATCACGGCGTTTTCGGTTTTCATGGTGCGTTGCTGTGCCGTTGGCAGGCTGTCCTTCCTCGAAATGAGCACTACCTGGGAAGGCGCCATCGTCGATTCCTCAGCAATTTGCTTTCGAAAATCCGCCTGCTGATACCATTCGCAGCCAAAACAAAGAAAAACATCGACAGGCTGCCCAAATCGAATATGCTGCACGATCACCTCCGAAGAAAGGACTTTCAGTTGAATGTCCGTTTCAGGATGCGCAGCTTGGAACTGCGCCACGAGACTGTCTGCAAATTCGGCGAGCCAAGGATCGGCATAAACGACAAGGCGGTTTTGATTTGCACAACCAACGAGGAAAACGATGGCGAGGCAAAACGCAGCGATATGACGCGCCAACGGATTCATGGGCAAAAAGTAGCCTCCACATACGAACGCCTGCAAATCCCGGCAACGGGTGGATTCTCCTTGCTCACACGCACTTTTGCGGATACCACCAGCGGAAAAGTCTCCAAAAGTCGTTTCCCGATGGCATTGACCAAAGTCTCCAACAGGTTTTTAGGCGTGGCCATGATTTCGGCGGCGATGAGATAGACCTTCCCGTAGTCAAGCGCATCTTCCAACTGATCGGAATCGGGCAAGGGTACATCACCGGTATCCAACCATACGTCGACTTCGAAATGGTTTCCTTGCTGACGCTCTTGCTCAAAGACCCCGTGATGGGCAAAAAAGCGCATTCCCTCGAGTGCAATGATGGCCATGGTTATTTGATCGGCCCTCCAGGGTTAAAATGTGCACGCAAAGCGCCTTCGAGTGTAATCACATCCACATCGCGCTGCAATTTGCCTTCCTTGACAATGGAAACTTCGTTTCGCTCCTCTGAAATGACAATGACCAAGGCATCGCAACCTTCTGCTAGTCCAAGTCCGGCGCGGTGACGCAGTCCCAATTCGGGTGCCAAGGTTGCATTTTGTGACAAAGGCAAAATACAGCGTGCGGCAGCAATCTTGTTGTGATCAATCACCACGGCACCGTCATGCAACGGTCCGTCCTTCAAAAAAATCGAATACAACAACCTTTCGCTGACCTCGGCCCCGATCGCGTCGCCGGTTTCCTTGATCCGATCCAACGAATCTTCGCCCGTGATGACAATCAAAGCCCCCAAACCCGCCTTCGCGATTTCTTCGATGCCTGCCACCAATTCTTCGTAGCTATGTTGTGTCTCCGCCTTCGTAAAAAACTGTTCCCAAGCCTTTGCAATGATGCTGTTTCGGCCGAGCATGACCAGAAATCGCCGGATTTCAGCCGAAAAGATCACGATCAATGCAATGGCTCCCACGCCGATAAACTGATCGAGAATGGTCTTGAGCAAAACCATGTCCAGCAGATCCACCAGCTTCCAAAAAACAAAGACCAAGGCTATTGCAAAGAGGATGCGCAACGCGATGCTGCCTTTGAGCAGGTGGTAAAGCCGGTAAAAAAGGAAGGTCACGACCGAGATGTCGATCAAATCGATGAGCCTGACCGTAAGAAATCCGAGTTTAAAGAGCTCCATACTGCAAATATTGATGAAGCTGAATGGCACGTGTGGCCGCCTGTACATCATGGACCCGCAGGAAACGCGCGCCAGACTCTAACGCCTTGACATGCAGGGCAGTCGTCAATTCGAGGACATTATCTGGCGTGGTATCAAACAAGCGGTAGACCATTGATTTGCGGCTGATTCCCACCAACAGCGGGAGGCCAAGAACATTGAATTGACCCAAATTACGAAAGAGTTCCCAATTGTGGTCCAATGTCTTCCCAAATCCGAATCCGGGATCAAGCACCAAATCCCGAATCCCAGCCGCCCTTGCGGCCCGAATCCGTTCGACAAAATAGCTGTAAACTTCCCCGACGACATCCGCATAAACGGGCGCCGTCTGCATGGTTTGAGGCCTCCCTTGCATGTGCATGAGCACATAAGGCGCTGCGTACCTGCCCACAAGCGGCATCATTTCCGCGTCCAAAATGCCACCGGAAATGTCATTGATGATGTGAACGCCAGCATCCAACAACGGTGCTGCGACCGACGCGCGAAAGGTATCAATCGAAACAATGGCCTCAGGAAACTCCTTCAAAACGCGCTTTACCGTCACCAAAATGCGCTGCAATTCTTCCTCGGGCTGAATGTCGATTGCGCCGGGCCTTGAAGAATATCCGCCAATGTCGATGATGGAGGCACCTTCCAAAAGCATTTTTTCGACATGGGCCAAGGCTTTGGATTCGGTATCAAACTGACCTCCGTCGCTGAAGGAATCGGGCGTCATGTTCAGAATCCCCATCACCTGCGGACGATCGAGGACCAACAACCGTCCTTGGCAATTCAGCGTGATATTTTGGGGAACTTCCAGCATTTTTGGTGGAGCAAATATAGAAGGATTTCGGCCGGGAATGTTGGATTGGACCATTTCGAAAGTCGCAGTTTCAGGCAGGCGAGGGTGGAGATCAAGATATCCATCAAAGATGCAGCAGCAGAGCCACGGCCGCCAATCAACTAATCTTTTAGTTAATTATTCAAAACCCTCCCACCGTCAGACAAAATTTAGTAGTTTTAGCCCGAAAGCTGCGTTCCCAGGAACATCCAGCTTGACAGAAGCATTCGATAAAAGCGCAAAAAATAGTTTTCAAGATGAGTCTTACAAAACCCGACGGATTGAAAAAAAACAAAGTCCTTGATTTTGTGTCGCTTGCATTCGTTGCAGGTGTTTTGGGTCTTACTCCTTTGATTGTCGGATGGACGCATACCTCGCCTGCAAAGGGTCCTGATCCCAATCCCACGATTCTCATTGCTTTCCTGATCTTTTTGACGGTGATCGTGTTGCTTTCCCTCGGAGCTGTCGGAGGAATGGTCATGGGCAAGATGCGCCCAAAGGACCAATTGGAGTCTCTGACGCCATTGGGGCTCAACTTGCTCAACGTTTTGAGCAAGGCCGTCGCCGGATTGTTTCTGATCTCAGGCTTTGTCAAACTCCAAGATCCGATCGGTTTTGGCTATAAACTCGACGACTATTGGTACTTTTTCCATGGTTTGGCGAGTTTCTTTCCGGCGGATACGATGAAAACGTTTTCCGTCCCGATTGCTGCATTTGTAAGTGTTTTTGAAGTCGCATTGGGATTTGCGCTGATCACAGGATACAAAATGCGCGCCACCGCCTGGATGTTGTTGCTCATCATGATGTTTTTCACGTTGCTCACCGGCTTGGCGGCATTTACCGGCAAACTTCAGGACTGCGGTTGTTTTGGCGATGCCTTGAAACTGGAGCCGATGCAGACTTTTGGCAAGGATTTGTTGCTGATGATCCCCGGCATTGTGATTTGGTTGCACCGCAAGCGCATTCATCCGTATTACCGCCGCCCCATGCCTGCATTTGCCAGCATCGGTTCCTTTATTCTTGGTGCGGCATTGAGCATCTACTGCTATTGGCATTTGGAGTTGTTGGATTTCCGCGGAGCTTACAAAGTCGGACAAGATTTGGCTTACAATTCGATGAATGCTGGCGAAGACGGCGAAATTTATGCGCACGATTTCACCTTTCCTCCTGCCTCCTCCCCTGTCTTTTGCGATGAAGATTTTACAAAAGGTCCTTGGTTGATGATCATCATGTATGACATTGAGGATCACCCCCGTGAGCCATTTGATGCAGCTGCAGGACTTGTCGCGGAACTGAAAGCGAAAGCGCCCGGCATCAAAGTCGTCGGTGGCACGAATTCGGGCCCCTCAGCGCGGAAAAAGCTCGGGATGAAATTTGCCGAAGACTTCTGTTGGAATGATTTTGACCAGAAAGTCATCCGCACGATTATTCGTTCGACGCCGGGATTTGTCTTGGTTCAAGATGGCATCGTGATGAAAAAATGGCATCACAACGACATGCCTTCGGTGGAACAACTGCAAAAACTCGTTGGTCCTGCAGCCAATATCGCGCCTCCGGCCCCGGAAAGCCCTGACAGCTCGCAGGTGGTCCAAGACAGTTTGAACCAAGAATAACGCATGCTTCGATCCATCGGCCGCCGCCTTTTGTCAGGACTTTTGGTGGTCTGGGGAATCGTCACGCTGCTGTTTCTTATTTTTAATTTGTTGGGCAGTCCGGCCGAGGCGATGACGGACGAGAACACGGACGAAGCGACGCGCAAAGCCGTGGAACGCGCCTTCCATCTCGATCGTTCGCTACCTGTGCAATACCTTTATTACTTGAACGACCTCTCCCCTCTCGGAATGGTGGATCATTTCGAGGCGGACGGGAAGGAAATCGCACATTGGCGGATTTTGGGGCTGGGTCAAGGAAAATGCCTTGCCTTGAAAACGCCGTGGATGCGCCGTTCCTTCCAAAACAACCGCAAAGTGACCGATCGTTTGCTGGAACATTTGCCGGGTACGATCGTGCTTGCGGTGGCAGCGATGCTGTTTGCGATGCTGTTGGGCCTTCCGCTGGGTGTGGTTTCGGCAATGAAAAACGGACGCTGGCAAGACCGGATCATCACGTTTTTGACCTTGCTCGGGATTTCTGCGCCGTCCTTTTTTATGGCAGTATTGATCATCCGTGTTTTTGCGGTGGATCTTGGGCCTTGGACGGGATTGCAAAGTTCAGGTTACCTTTGGGAGGAGGAGATTTTTGGCGACGGTTATGGAATGCGGCTCAGCAATCTCTTGCTGCCTGCTTTGGCGCTTGGAATGCGCCCTTTGTCGATCATCACCCAGCTCACACGCGCAAGCATGACCGAGGCACTCGCAGCGGATTATGTGCGCACCGCCCATGCAAAGGGACTGACAGAAAATGTGGTACTGTTGCGCCACGCCTTCCGGAATGCGCTCAATCCGGTCCTGACGTCGATTTCAGGATGGTTTGCCTCGCTGCTTGCAGGTGCATTTTTCATCGAAACCATTTTTGACTGGCAAGGCATCGGCAAACTCACCATCGAAGCGCTCGGCGCAAAGGATTACCCGATGATCCTCGGTTCTGCGATTTTGATCGGGGTGATGTTTGTGGTCATCAACATTGTGGTCGATGTACTTTATACCGTGGTCGATCCGCGTGTGAATTGAAAGTTAGCAGTGAGCGGTTAGCAGTTAGCAGTGATGAATGAGCAATTGGAAATTAGAAATGATGGATGGGTATTGGCAGGTTTGGATGACGCCGGCGACGCGAAGACACTGCTAACTGCTACTTTCTAACTGCTAAGTCTTCCCGTGCTTTTCCCTTTTCACTACCTTCGCGGGATGAAATTCTTCTTGATCGGATTTATGGGTGCTGGAAAGACCACGATTGGCAAATATGCGGCCAATCAGAACGGGCTGCACTTCCTCGATCTCGACGAATATATTGAAAAGAAGGTCGGAATGGATGTGAGAGCCATTTTCCGAGAAAAAGGCGAGGATTGGTTCCGCAACATTGAACGCAAATGCCTGGAAGAGGTTTGTGCCATCGAAGGGCTTGATCTGTTTGTCAGCTGTGGCGGCGGCACACCTTGTTTCTTTGACAACATGGCGCTGATGAACCAAAGCGGACATACGATTTACCTCGACATGAGTGCCGCACGTCTCACCGACCGGCTCCGCAATTCAAAAGACAAACGGCCACTGCTCAACAGCATCGACGGTGATTTGCAGGTTTTTGTGCACAAGAAATTGATGGAGCGTGCAGGATTTTACGGGCAGGCCAAGACCGTGATTCCGGAAACCGATTGCAACAAAAAATTTGTGGGGGAGTTGATTGCGCAATTTATCGTCGCAACCTAAACCAGTGTTTTTTCAACATCACTGCGATTGAGCGTTTACTGAAGTTGCCGGGCAGAATTACCGCATCCGCATCAAGCGAATTGCCCAACACATCATCGACCACGAACCGTATCTTATTCTCTCACAAGGGTATCCGATTTCGTTTCCAGCACAAACCGTTTGAACAAAGGCGCCGGATCATCGCTGAAGGCATTTGCCCGCGTGTGAAAGATAATCAAGTATTGCAGGAGGCGTCAGAAGTACCGCGTCGTATTGAAATAGACCTCGTCGCCGACGGGCGTCAATGATTGCATCCTCTAGGTGGCGTTTTTAAAAACAAATCATTCGCCGAAGAAATCGAAGGCACAAGAGAGGAATCCTTTGTCGAAACGCATGCATCGCGTCAAAAACTAAACATTGAGGTCGATGTCATCCAACAATCCTCCGCCGATGGAGTTTAGCCCAAATGGAAGAAACACTCGTCAAAATGGTTTTGGATGCATGGTACGCGACGATCAAGCGCGCTGATGCACTTTTGGAAAAGCTTTCGGATGACGACTTGCTGCGCCCCGTCGCGCCCGGTCGCAACCGTGGCACCTACTTGCTCGGGCACCTCACTGCTGTACACGATGCGATGCTGCCGTTGCTGAACCTCGGTCAAGCACAGCATCCGCAGCTTGTGGACAGCTACATCCGCACCGCAGACGGCCCCGCCGCCGATGCAATGAGCCCATCCGAATTACGCGCCGTTTGGCATCAGGTAAATGCAGCCTTGGCAAGTGGTTTCAGCACTATCAAGCCGGAAGAATGGTTCCTCAAGCACAATTCAGTCTCTGCCGAGGACTTCGCCAAGGAGCCGCATCGTAATCGATTGAACGTGCTCAACAGCCGTACGAACCATTTGAGCTACCACATGGGGCAGATTGCGTTTTTGAAAGGTTGATTAGAAGCGGCATTTGTAGCGCGTATGTGATGGGCAGGGTGACTGTCCAGGATCGTTGTGCCGCGTGATGATTTGGGCACAAAGACACGAAGATAGGGCACCCTAACTTCGTGTCTTTATGCCTTGGTGGCGATCACAAAACAAAAATATCGCAGCCAAAACCGCCTTCATTTCGACTAAACCATTCTCCAAAAATATTTCCCAACCTACACCCAACCTCTTCACAAGCCCCACGTACAATCCCGTCATCGGCAACGCAAAATTGCTGCCGATCGTTGCATTATGTATCGCAACACGGATCCTCCCCACCACGCCTCCCAAGGCTAGACTGACCAAAATTTCAGCCCTGGCTTTTCCTGTAGAGGATCAATGACGATGGACGAACGGAAAGTTCTCCATACTCTTCATTGGTCCCCTGTTTCCACTGCTTCTGTTTGCCTCTGTGCCGACCACAATCCAATTTTTAGGAGGGTCGCAAGAATGGCATTCATGAACTTATTTGCCGCATATCCTGGGACAAATACAGGATTCAAATCTCCAATTCTCCATTTTCAATTCTCCATTCTCAATTCCTAAATATTATGGAACTCATACAATTATTGCCCTACTTTTGGGTATTGCCTTTGCTTGCTGCCTTGCTCTTTTACAAATTCACATTGCGCTTTTTCTTTGGCGTCGTGATCGTACCGGAAAACAAGATCGGCCTTGTGACCAAGAAGTTTGTGCTCTTCGGCGCAAACCGCGAATTGCCGGACGGGCGCATCATGGCTACCCTTGGAGAGCCTGGTTTTCAAGCCAAAACATTGGCTCCTGGCCTGTATTTCTG
This sequence comes from Bacteroidota bacterium, assembly GCA_016718825.1. Classification (NCBI taxonomy): domain Bacteria; kingdom Pseudomonadati; phylum Bacteroidota; species Bacteroidota bacterium. Next base: position 24,515 of record JADKCL010000010.1, read on the forward strand.
GAAATGGCTCTGGCAATACCACGTAACCATGGAGGACTTCACCGTAATCCCCGAAGGTATGATCGGCCTCGTGCTTGCGCGAGACGGCGCTGAGATTCCGACGGGCAATATCCTCGCCCGCCGTGTCGACTGTGACAATTTTCAAGATGCGGAGCTTTTCCTGAAAAACGGCGGGCAACGCGGTCGGCAAAACAATTATATTACGGCCGGCAGCTACCGCATCAACAGCATGCTCTTCCATATTACGATCTCGGAGATGGTGCGCATCGGCGAAGGCATGGTAGGCATCGTCACCACCCTCGACGGACAACCCATCGAGGACGGCCAAATTGCGGGAAAGCAGATCGAAGGGCACAACAATTTCCAAGACTTCGATGCCTTCATCGCACACGGCGGCAGCCGCGGCTTGCAACCACAGGTCATTCTTTCGGGTTCCTACAACCTCAATCCATGGGCCGTACAAATCGAGGAAAACCGCATGACAGAGATACCCATCGGCTTTGTCGGCGTGGTGATCTCCTTTGTCGGGCAGGATGGCATGGACCTCACAGGCGTCGAATTCAAGCACGGAAATATCGTGGAAAAAGGCTTCAAAGGTGTATGGTCGGAACCACTCGGTCCGGGTAAATATCCGGTCAATAAGTACATCATGCGTGTCGAACTTGTGCCCACGACCAACCTCGTCCTGAACTGGGCGAGTGCCCGCACAGAGTCGCACCAACTCGACAAGAATCTCTCAACGATTACGGTGCGTTCGCGGGACGGCTTCCCTTTCAACCTCGATGTCTCGCAGATCATCCACGTGCCCAATACGGAGGCACCCAAGGTGATCGCCCGCTTCGGGAACATGACCAATCTTGTGTCGCAAGTGCTCGAGCCCACGATCGGCAACTACTTCCGCAATTCTGCGCAGGAGGCAGACGTGATCGCCTTCCTCACCACCCGCAAGGAGCGTCAGGAATCGGCCAAGTCCCACATCAAGCGCGTGCTTGACGAGTACAATGTGAATGCCGTCGACACCCTGATCGGGGATATTGTGCCACCGGATTCGTTGATGAAAACGCTCACCGACCGCAAGATCGCCGAGGAGCAAAAGATTACCTACGAGATGCAGCAAGAGGCTCAGGAAACGCGCCAAGGGATGGAAAAAGAGACGGCCATTGCCGACATGCAGCGGCAGATTGTGTCAGCACAGCAGAGCGTGGAAATTGCGCAACGCACCGCTGACGCCGCCGTGAAAAAATCGGAGGGCGAGGCCCAAAGCATGAAGCTCGCCGTGAGTGCCGAGGCCGAGGCGACCAAAATGCGCGCCCATGCCGAGGCCGAAGCGACCAAGGCTAAGTCCATCGCGGAGTCGCAGGCACTCAAGCTGCGTGCCGCCGCGCTCGCCGAGGAAATCACGCTCACCGGCGATGCCGAGGCCGGCAAAATCCGCGCCATCGGTGAGTCCAACGCGAATGCTTATGAGCTCGCCGTCAGCGCCATGGGCGGTGAGAACTTCACCCGCTTCAAGATTACCAAGGAGCTCGCCAAGGGCCACATCAAGCTTATTCCGGACCTCTGGATCAATGGCGGCAACGGCGGCGGCTCCGCGATGGACGGCCTGCTCGGCCTGAAATTGATGGAAATGATGGACCCGGAAAAGCGTGTCACCGCTGTGCTGGAGCAGGAAAAGCCGAGCGAAAATTGAGGGCTGAGTGCTCTGCGGAGGGTTTTACTCCCATACATTCAGAATTTGCAAAAGAGGCACCGCTGTGAGGCGGTGCTTTTTTGCGTTGGGGGATGACCGTGATCAATTTCACGATTACCCATCCCAAATCGCATTCAATTCCGCGTTAAAGTCTCCGCTTTCATTTCCCGCACAAACTGCGCAAACAACGGTGCTTGGTCATAGCTGAATGCATTTGCCCGCGTGTGAAAGATGATCAGGTATTGATTCAAACAGCAGAAATAAGGCGTGGTATTGAAATAGACCTCGTCGCCGACGGGCGTCAGTTGTTGCATCGCTTTTGAGGCCAAACTTGCATTGTCAAATTCCCATTGTTCGATGACGCCGTCTGAAATCCAATCTGTCGCGTCTTTTTGGCGGTAGTAGTAGCCCCAGATGCTTTTGGCATTGCGGAATAGGTTCTGATCCAAGGCCGCGGAACCTTCTCCGTGAGGAATTTCACTGTCTTCAAAGGCGATGCGGTAAAACGGTCGCCCATCAAAACTGCGAATCGATGCCGTTTTCAATCCAGCATAGCCGGCGACCTTGCGCACCCGAGCGGTGTCTGCAACCCAACCCGATGATTCTAGTTCAGCAGCGAAGGTTTGCAGGGCAGCGATTGGAGCACCCGTCCATGCAGGTTGATTCTCCCGACATCCCCAGTATAGGCTCAGCATTCCAGCAACCAACAAAAGCTTTGTAATCGGTCCCGTTTTCATTCGCCGCTAAATTAAGACGAAAATTCATTTCCTCAATTGCAATTTAATTAGTTTTTTACTAATCTTGCACACATGAATCCTATTCATTTTACGAAAGTGATGCTTGATGCGCAACATGGCGTCTACATTTCCAAACCCGTCTCGGAATTGGCCAAGACTGGCGAAGCCTTTGATGCGATCTGGAATTGCCATCCGACGATCTTTCACAAGGTCAAAATCCTAGGCAAGGAAGTGCCCACGCCGCGTTGGCAGCAGTCCTACGGTAAAAATTACCGCTACACCGGCTCCGAAAACAATGCGCTACCGATCCCCGAAATTCTCATGGGATTCTTGGAATGGAGCAACAAAAACATCGATGAACGCCTCAATGGGCTTCTGCTCAATTGGTATGACGGTCGGCTTGGGCACTATATCGGTGCGCATCGAGACGATACACGGGACTTGATTCCGGGGAGTCCGATCGTGACCATCTCTCTTGGCGAATCCCGTGTTTTTCGAATGCGCCCCTACAAAGGAAAGGGCTTTCGGGACTTTCCGTTCCAAAATGGGCAAGCGATTGTCGTGCCCGAAGCCACCAACCAAGCCTGGACGCACGAGGTACCGCATTCGAAGACACAATATGGAAGGCGGATTTCGGTGACTTTGAGGGGGTATTCCTAACCATTTTTTGGCTGAAATTGATGGATGAAATGAATCCTCGAGAGGCGATACGCTGAGATGGCGAAGAATATGGGAATTGAACAACCAAGTCCTTCGTAATGGTTCAGGAAAGGTCCAAAGACGGCTTTTTGCTTGCCATGCAAACTCATTTGCCTTCGCGCAAAGACCATTTGTCACCCCCGAAAAATCTCCTAAATTCGCTTTCGAAAAGATCCTACCCTCCAAACGCAGCACGGTGCAGTTGCACCGCGTGCAGGATGATCGATTCGGCAATCATAGAAAGTGAGTTAGAAAAATGAACATCGCAGGAAAATACGATACGCAGCATCAGGAAGTTACGATCTTTCAGGACGGAAATTCCATTACCGCCCGGTATCAAGAAAAAGGCCAAGTCGAGGGGAAGCTCGAAGGCATGGAAGTCACCGGCACTTGGGTAAATGGCGCAGGCAGCGGCCTTTTCAAGTGGACATTTGATGCCGACGGCAATTTCAACGGTGTTTATAAATCCGGCATGGAGCCCGGACCGATGCGTGGGAAATGGAACGGAACCCGTATCGGATCCGCCGCACCTTCGCCTGTGGAGGTATCTGCGCCTGTGCTGGAGGCACCTGTGAGCGCGCCTGTGGCCGTGGCAACAAGCACACCTGCTTCGCTCACGACACCCGCGAATGAAACAGTAGTCGGCCCGGGGCCCGATGGCAAATTCACCGATCCCGAAGGCACTGTCTATGAAGGCAAATGGGCTGGCAATCAATTCGTCAGCGGCAAGGCTACGGAGGCAGACGGATCGGTGAGCGAGGGCGAATTCAAGGATTTTGCATTGCACGGCAAGGGCAAATACACCTATTCGGAAATCGTCAAAGACGAGGAGGATCCGGAGGACGAAGGCGAAGAAGCCGAGACCGTCATGGACGGCAATTGGTCTGAGGGCGTGATGGTGTCAGGCAAGATTTTCATCGATGGCGACCTCTACGAGGATGGCGAATTCAATGAAGACGGCGATTTGCAGGGCCGTGGCCGCCGCGACAACGGCGATGGCGGCTATGAGGAAGGCACATTCGAGCAGGGCGAATTGATCAAGGGCAAAGTGCGCTCCACCGATGAAGACGGCAATGTCTATGAAGGTGAATCCAGCGATGGTGCCTGGAACGGCATGGGCAAGTACACCTATGAAGACGGCACCTTCTACTCCGGGGAATTCAATACCAACGCTTTCACGGGACAAGGCAAATATCAGGAACCCAACGGCGACTGGAAAAATGGTACTTGGGAAAACGATGAATTCGTCGAGGGACGCATCCGCGAAACGGACGAGGATGGCAATGTCTACGAAGGCGGCTACGCGTTGGAGGGACGCAATGGCAGGGGCAAACTGACCTTCGTCAATGGAAGCTACTATGAAGGCGAATTCCTGGATGGCAATTACGACGGCAGGGGCAAATTTGTCTATTCGGATGGCGATTGGAAGGAGGGCAAATGGGAGAATGACAATTTCATCGAGGGCAAGGTAAAGTTGGTACTCGAAAATGCCACCTACGAGGGGGAAATGAAAAACGACATGTACCACGGGCAAGGCAAGCTCGTTTACAATTCAGGGAATGTGTACGAAGGCGAATTTCAGGACAATGAAATGCACGGAAAGGGCAAATTCACCTATGGCGATGGCTCCGGCTACCGCGATGGCCTCTTTCAAAACGATGCATTTGTCAGCGGGAAATCCAACCGCACATTCAGCGACGGCGGCAGCTACGAGGGCGATATCGTGGACCGTGACTGGACGGGCAAAGGGAAACGTGTGTATCCCAACGGCAATGTCTATGATGGCGAATGGCTTGACAACGTCTACCATGGCAAGGGCAGGCTGGACAAGACCAATGGCGATTTCGAAGACGGCACCTGGGAAAACGGCCAATTTGTAGAAGGTGATGTGCGCAAGACCGAGGCCGACGGCTCATGGTACGAAGGTATGTGGGCGGAAGGAATCCCGAATGTATTGGGCCGCTGGGAAAACCCCAAAACGGGCGAATTCAAGGATGGCATGTGGGACGAGGACGGGTTTTATTCGGGTGAAATGCGGCTCTTGGTCAATGGCAAATTGCAGGACTTGGACGGCATCACATGGTTCGTAGACAATGCCTGGGCCAAGGAAAAAGAGCGTCTCAAGATCGAGGAAGCCAAGCAAGCCCGCATTGCCGCCGAGCGGGAGGCAGAGCGCCAAAAAGCCCAAAAGGAACGCGAAAAGGTCGAAGCTGCTGCAGCCAAGGAGCGCGAAAAAGCTCAAAAAGAGCGCGAAAAGGCAAATGCCGCCAATGACAAGGAGCGCGAAAAAGCCGCCAAAGCACGCGAGGCCGAGCAAAAGAAAAAAGATGCGGAAAAGAAGAAAAAGGACGCCGAAAGGGAGAAAACCCGGGCGCGTTACTTCAATATCCATTACAAGATCAAGCTCACGAAAGCTAAGAGCTCCACGCATTACAAAGGTGAAGAATTTGGCATGATCGGCATCGTCTTCAACGGCGGCAAGACCAAGCAGGTCAAGACGCACGACAAGGGTGAATCCATCGAGCGCAAAATCAGGATTTCGCATGAGGGTCAGAGCATCCCTTCAAGCTTGGTCAAGCACTACATCGAGAAAAACGACGCCGATGTCAAGGCCGGCCGCGCAGGAACGAGTACGATTGTGGTGATCAGTGTGAAGGAGGCGTAGCACCCAAAGGTCATGATCGATTTCAAAAACAATATTCTACGTGGATAGCGCAACTGCAAAAAATCACATCCAAGAAACTTGTGGCTTGGGATGGCTCAATTTGGTGGATATTGTTTTTGACAATCAACCGGAGAATGTTCAAATCACGGAAGTGTTCCAAAAATGGGCTGGGCTGGAAGTTCGTTTTCGTGGAGAGGATGAGCATTTCAAGGAACTTACACAGCAGGTGAATTACATCAGCCGAAAGATGTGCGAAATATGTGGAAAGAGCGGATTTTACACGGTGATGGATGGCTGGGAAACGACCCTGTGTGAAGCGCACTTCATGCTGTCGGATGCCAAATCAAAATCCCGGGGAAAGAAGTCGTGGTGACAACTGTGGGTGCGATGCTAGACCAAGACTTCTGTACATTTTTAGAGTATAAACTCTGCAAGGCATTTGAGCATTCTGAGATGGACAGCATCAGAGGTTTTTGGTGCGATGGCGTGCTTTTTCACCAGCCCGAACTTGCTGATGCTCAGAAATTTGTAAATGACAATCGGCGGATGGCCTTCAAAGCTTATGTGGGCAAGGATGGGCAAACGGAATACGAACTGATTTTAAAGTTCGGAAACAAAGCCTTGAGCCGCTTTGCAAGAAACTTGGACATCAGGGAATGTTTTCCCGATCCAAGCAAGGAATTGGGATTCGACATTGACACGAAGCGAAAACGAATCGAAATCCAGCTCTCATAGGCGAGGTTGGAAATTGGCATTGGCGATCCCACTTTGTGAATCTGCGTCGCGGCCAAAGCATCCGCAAATGGATTCAAATCCTATTCTGCGATCACAAGTTTCTTCACAAGACTGCTGCCATTGCCATCCTCCAAACGGATCCAATAGAGCCCTTGCGGCAGTCGAAGGTCCAGCTCTTGCCGCAACATACCTCGATTGACCGGGAGAGAACCAGCCGCGAGCACCTTCGAATGTAGGTCTTGGATGTAGTACCGCAATTCACCATCCAGCAAGCCATGCCCTTCGAGCCGAAACTGACCATTGCTGGGGTTGGGTACGATCTCGAGGTCTGTCCATTGCAAGGCTTGGATAGCCGTAGTGTTCAGATTGACCGTCGTGCAGGTCGTCGTGGTGCCACAAGTATCGGTAACGGTGAGGCAGGCATTGTAGGTGCCCGGGCCGGCGTAGGTATGCGTGAGGGAATTGGAGACTGCAGTACTCGTGTTGCCGTCGCCGAAATCCCAAAGCCAGATGGCACCGGCAGTGGCAATAACGGAATCGGTAAAAGTCGTTTGGAATCCACTCATTTGGTGTTGCAAAATGACCACTGGCGAGCGCCAGCAAGCAATGTTGATGGTATCGCAGGTCGTTGCATAGGAAAAACAATTGCTGCCAAAGTAATAGCCGCAGGCCCACACTGGACCTGGCACCAATACGGTGTCAGTCACAACACTCCCAAAAGAATACTTGGGGGAGGTCGTGAGGCCCGGGCCAAATATGTTGATCTCCACCGTATTGACCCAGATATTGGCATAGGCATTCGCTGACAAGTAAGGCAGGGAACCAGTGTAATAAAGAACTTCCAAATTCAGTGGCGTAGTCAGGTGCTGGCAATCAAAGTCCTGGACGATGAAAGTCGTGTCAGACCCAAAGGCATTGGAAACGATTTGCCAGATCTTCACAGTATTACCCGGAATATTGTTGCTGGTCACGATCGCAGTGGGGCTGTAGTTTGTTGCGTTTTGGCTCCCATAGGTGACACAAGGCAATGAAGGGCAATTGGCCGCCGTGACACGGTAGTTCCATGATGTCGGACTGCCAGTCGAGGTGTTGTGCAGGTAGGCCATCCATTCTTGAACCTGAAAACCAGCACGCAGGCTGTCAAACGTGATGCCCGCCACAGGTGGATTTTGCGCAAATACGGATTGACCAGACAGGATACAAACGCAGCAAAGCAGGGCTGAAATTGCCCATCGTTTCGAATTGACCATTGTGAAACCGATTGGTGAGATAAATCGAAATCAAGCCTTACCTACCGTATGCGAAGGACAATTTACAAAGTAATCTCTTGGAAAACAACAGGTAAATGCCGCCAATAGCCTCCTGATTCGCCTGCAAGCGCGATCCATTCCTCCGAAAGTTGAATGGTAATTAGTATGCATGCATAACAAAATCCGATTCCGATTCGTAAACCTGCGCATTGTCTCACTAAAACATCAAAAAATATGCAACCAGGAAGTTTTGACTCCAACACAAGCAGCTGGAATTTTCTCGTTTGGGCAGGTTTTGTGATCTCATTCACAGCGACGGTGACAGGCCTGGTCATCGCACCCTTGATGATCTGGGTGAAAGCCTTTTTGGGAATGGGCATCGTTTTCATCACGGTTTCATGCTTCAGTTTAGCGAAAACCCTGCGCGATCAGCATGAGCAGCGCAAGCTGATGAACAGGATCTCAGAGGCCAAGACTGAAAAGTTGCTTTCGGAAGTGCGGGAATTGTGAGCCTATGCGCGATAGATACCCGCAAACGCATTTCAGTCGACATCCAAGGATATCCTCGTCTTTGGGGCTGCTTGACCTTTCCCCTATAAGTTAGGGCTTGGCCTTTTACCTGTGCGCTTGTCGATGAATGCGCTTTTTGAGCGACGCGCTGGAAGCGATAGCCTTCTTTCTTACATTTTGCAATCACTTGCATGATCCTTATCTTTAAACGGAATGAATTCATTCACGGAATTCGTTTGGTCACCACGTGAATCGTTTACAATTCAAGGAAATATGCAAAGGGTAATGAGCTCAAATCTCATCCCCCCCCATCGGCGCACCGCAATCATGAAAACAGAAAACACGATTTCGAAAACAAAGAACCTGCTCCTCCTTTTGCACAACCGAGACGAAAATGCGCAAGCACTTCGGGAATTGTCCGCGCATTTCTGCGGCGTGGTGGTCAGTAAACTCGCGGAGTTTCCAGCAGATCTCACTGGGAAACGGATCCATGTTTGTGGGGATATTGCCCAACTTGAAGAGATCGGAACGCCGTTGTACATCATTCGGGAGCTTTCCTTCAACTACGAAGACTCGAATCCGGCGCTAATTCACTTCCTCTCTCTGGGCCAAGTTCCAGTGATTGTCAGCAATGCCGGCGTGTACTTTCGGAGGTTGTTTGAGGAGGATAATTACTTTCAAAGGATCAAAAATGAGCATGTATTCCAAGATTTGACAGAATCGACCAAGCCGGGAATGGCCTTGCGAAAGGGAATCTATTTGACATCGGTTTCAAAGGAGGAAAGCGTGGACGGCAAAGAGGCATTGCATTACAGGCTGCTACGTTGTTCAAGTAATTTATCTGGTCCTACCGACAATTTCAGGTCGACAGACCATGAAATCATGGATCGCATCAACGCCGCTGCAAAATATGTTTTTGAGGAAGAAACGACCTTGAATCATGTTTTAGCGCAGATTTATGAGAACAAAAAGAAGTCCGATTCGGAGGAAAAAGAATCCAAGGCCAGGATCAAAGCGCATTCCGACAAGACAAAGGATATGCCCAAAGAAGCCTTGATCGCGTTCTGTACGTTTTACGACAGCGCCAATTTCGAGCATCTCAAGCCCTCATCAACGGACCGATTTGATTGGTGTTACAAGCAAGCTAGCGGATTGACCCGGCTACACTTCAAACTGAAAAAATCCGTCGCTGATGATCGTCTTGCCAAAGAATTCAGTGTGACCTTGTATCCGAATTCTGTCTTTTTTATTCCACTTTCCACCAATCGGCTGTACACCCATGAGATTCGGCCATCGATGCTCAACATTGACATGATTCCCACAAGATTGGGATATGTGGCACGCTGCTCGTCCACCGAGGCGATTTTCCGGGACGCGCAAACGTTCATCATGGAAAATGGCAATTGGGTGCCGCTCGAAGACATGACGATTGAAACGATGAACAGTTTGAAAGAGAGTTATGTCGAAGAAAATCAAACGGAGAGAAGGGTTCAATATGGAAAAGTGCATTTCAGCATGAACCGTGGCGACTATCAACAACCCATTCATTGAAACCGGAAATGGAAAACCACGGCTTCCACAAAATTTTGCTTCCCTTGGAAAAGGAAGTCTTCACCACGCTTTCTCATTCCGCTGAATTTGAAGACGTTGCCAAGGGAAGAAAAGGAACCCATTTGGTCGATCCGGGGGCTCAGGGAGTCCCGATTGTGAGAACGACGACCCGCTATGAAAAGGCTCCGAATACATTCGCCGGCATACACCAAGCAATCTCGGAGGCCATCCGTCAGGACGTCAGGCATCGGAAAATCCTCGAAGACACTTCTCTGAAATTCAACAACGCCTTGATTGAAATCTACGACGACCGCTACAGCAAGATGAAATACCATTCCGATCAGGCCTTGGATTTGGAAGCAAACTCCTGTATTGCCCTGTTTTCCTGCTACGAGCGGCCGTCGGACCTTACTGAAAAAACGCTCAGAAAACTCAAAATCCAAAACAAAGTCACATTCGAGGAATTTGAATTCACCCTTGAAAACAACTCGGTGATCCTCTTTTCCTTGGCAACCAATTCAAGATTCCAGCACAAAATCGTCTTGGAAGCGCCAACGGGTTTCCAGCCTACAGAAGGCGGCAACCGATGGCTTGGGATTACATTTCGGCAATCCAAGACATGGATTCAATTCAAGAATCAACGCGGTTACTTTCCAAACGGAGAATTGTTGACCTTGGCTGACCCGGAACAAGCCAGGGAATTTTATCAATTGCGTGGGCAGGAAAACGATGCCCTCGAATTTGAATACCCTGACATTTCCTACACGTTGAGCACCGGGGATATGTTGGAACCTCGGGAGATTTGAAAGGTAGCTTGGCGATCCATGACCATTCCAAGGCTATTCCCCGAAACCCAAAAACGCCCTAAAAAAACACTTGAAAATGAAGGATTTGCAGAACGAATCCCATAATCCCAAAATGAAAACAATCGAAATTCAAACGGATAGGATCGAAACCAATGAACCCCAAAAGAGTAACCCCAATACCGTCCATAGAACGGTATCGGCAGCCTTTTGGTGGTATCCCTTTTCCTTCAAATAGAGACTCACGACTGCCGCACCAATGAATCCGATCACTGGAAAAACGAGCAACGTCATCTTTAACCCCAACGGCATCGGTTCCTCCGCCAATTGCGCTTGCGCCTGCTTTGCCTGCTCAGCATCCGACAACATGGATTGGATTTCGTTGGCAGGCAAATTTCGTTCCTGCAAGATTTCCTCCATCGCTGCAATCGCCTCCGGTCGGTAATCCGTACGATTGGCAAGCATTGTGATCAACCTTTCGTTTGAAAAATCGCTGAACTTTTGCTTGTATTCGGATTGCATCAATTCTACAGCTCCACCACCAATTTTCCTACCTGCGTTCCGGCTTCCATCTTGGCAAATGCTTGCTGTGCTTCCTCAAACGGAAAAACCTCGTCGATGACCGGCACAATTTCGTGTTCATTGACAAACCGGAGCATATTGTGAAAATCGGAAGGCGAACCCATCGTGGATCCTAGAATGCTGAGTTGTTTCCAGAAAATTTTTTGGGGAGAGACTTTTTCCAGGTTGCCGCGCGTGCCACCATAAATCACGATTCTTCCGGCATTCCCTGCCAAATCGGTCAAATCGGCGAATCCAGCACCGCCTGCGCCGTCAATGATGACGTCAAAACTTCCAGCCGCTTCCTTGAGTTGTTTGGCCCAACCCTCGGTCTTGTAGTTCACGCCTCCCTTTGCTCCCATTCCGATGGCTGACTTGATTTTCGCATCCGATCCGCTTGTGACCCAAACTTCGCAACCACTTTTATGCGCGAATTGCAAGGCAAACTGAGCCACTCCCCCACCGATGCCCGTCACAAGCACACGGTCACCCGCCTTCGTGCGTGCGCGCTTGAACAAGGCGCGAAAAGCCGTCAAACCTGCCAAAGGCAAGGCAGCAGCTTGGGCAAACGAAAGGTGGGCAGGCATTGGATGCACATATTCCAAAGGAACATTGACTAAATCGGCCAAAGTTCCGTTATCCGGCAAACCTAAAATCTTGAATTCACTGCCCTGCGCATCTTCGTCTTCTCCCCAATTGAAGCTTGGATTGATCAACACAGCCTTCCCCATCCATTCCTGGGATACCGCTGCACCTACCTTCTCGACAATGCCGGCACCATCTGAACCGAGTACCAAAGGGTACTTGATGCCAGCGTATTGCCCCTTGGTGATCCAAAGGTCGCGGTGGTTCAAGGCAGCCGCCTTGATGCGGATTTGCAGCTTCCCCGCCTTCAACAATGGATCAGGTAGTGTTTTGATTTGCAACGGAATGTCTTTGCCTTCGAGGACAAGTGCTTTCATAGCGGAATTGAATTAGAAAATGAAGGCTTCGGCCCGCTCTGTATCGGGATCGACTTCAACCGTGATATATTGTTTGAGACTCGTCGCCATTTCCATCCCTACATAATCGTGTGTGACGGGAAACAAATGGTGGCCCCGGTCAATGAGAAATGCCGTCTGAATCTTGGCAGGGCGCAAGTCGGCAGCCAAAATAAGCGCTTGCACGACGGTACCACCGGAATACAAGACATCGTCCACAATCAGGATCGTACCACTCGCGAGGGTTTCAACGCTGACCGGCGTTTCCCAAGCGAGTTCGTTACGATCAGCAACTTTGACCAAGTCGGCACGCGTTACCTGCAATGGCGATATTTCATTCAAATGCCGCTGAATTCTGTCTGCCAGATACCCTCCACGTGGACCAATGCCCGTCAGCAAGATCGTGGATTCAGCAAAATTGCGTTCATAAATCTCATAGGCCATTCTGCGAAGCATGGCCGAAATGGCACCTGCGCTCAGAATTTTAACTTTTTCCTTGGTAGCTTCCATCAGGCTAAAAATAATACAAAAGCGGGATTGGATGCGCGAAAGGCAACAATAAAAGTAGAAAAGGCTGCACAAGGTATCAACAAAAACGGGAACCCGAAAGTTCCCGTTTTTCATTTTGGAATATGGCAGCGCTTAGTCGCGCACCACGTCGCGATGACGAGCTTCCCCAGCTTTTTCCTTGGCATGTTTTGCCTTGAATTCTGCGAGGTCGCCGACAATGACATCTTCGTATTCGCGCAGACCGGTACCTGCAGGGATCAAGTGGCCGACGATCACGTTTTCCTTCAGACCCAACAATTCGTCGGTCTTGGCTGTGATAGCGGCTTCGCTGAGCACCTTGGTGGTCTCTTGGAACGATGCAGCTGATAGCCAGCTCTTCGTACCCAAAGAGGCGCGGGTAATTCCTTGCAGGATCGGACGGCCGACAGCAGGGCGAGCGACGCGAGCGACCACCAATTTGAGCTCCTTGCGGGCCAACATTTGGTTTTCTTCGCGCAATTTGCGGCTGCTGACGATTTGTCCAGCTTTCAGCTTCTCGCTGTCACCAGACTCTTCGATGAAGACTTTGTCCCAGATCCAGTCATTCTCCTCCTGGAAGTCGCGGCGGGAGACTTGTTCCTTCTCGAGGAAGATCGTATCACCTGCATCGACAATCAGCAGTTTTTGCATCATTTGGCGTACCACGACCTCGATGTGCTTATCGTTGATCTTCACACCTTGGAGACGGTACACTTCTTGAATTTCGTTCACGATATAGGCTTGCACCGCACTTGGGCCTTTGATGGCCAAGATTTCGGCTGGAACCACAGCACCATCGGAGAGCAAATCACCAGCGTAAACCAGGTCATTGTCTTGAACGAGGATGTGCTTCGTGAGCGGAATCATGTATTTACGGGTGTCAGAACCATCGCGGCTCGTGACAAACACCTCGCGGTTACCACGCTTGATACCACCCAAGGAGACGATACCGTCGATCTCGGAGACAGCAGCAGGGTTACTTGGGTTACGTGCTTCGAAAAGTTCCGTTACCCTTGGAAGACCACCGGTGATATCAGAGGTTTTGCCGCTGACTCTTGGAATCTTCACCAAGATTTGACCGGCCTTGATTTCCTCTTTGTCGTCGACCATGATGTGTGAACCGATCGGCAAGTTGTAGGAACGCAAAGGCTTGCCTTTGGCGTCACATACTTTGATGGCCGGGTTCAAGGTACGGTCTTTGGAATCGATGACCACCTTTTCAGTGTGACCAGTAGTTTCCTCCGTCTCCTCCAAAAAGGTCATGTCTTTGGCAAGGCTATCGTAGTGAACCACACCATCAAACTCGGAGAGAATCACAGCATTGTAAGGGTCCCAACGGCAGACTTCATTTCCTTTTTCGACATCAGCACCATCTGCGAAAAGCAATTGTGAACCGTAAGGAATATTGTGCGTTGAAAGCACCCTACCCTTTGGACCCATCAAACGCATCTCACCGGAACGGGTGATCACGATGGTCTTGAAATCGTCACCTTCGCGCCGCTGAACGGTACGAATGTTCTCAAATTCAATCTTTCCAGCGTACTTGACGACAATTTTGGAGTCCGCAGCAAGACGGTTTGCAGCACCACCCACGTGGAAGGTACGCAATGTCAACTGGGTTCCAGGTTCACCGATCGATTGCGCTGCAATGACACCGACAGCTTCGCCAACTTCAACGTGACGGCCGGTTGCGAGGTTGCGACCATAACACTTAATACATACACCGTTTTTGCTTTCGCAGGTAAGCACGGAGCGAATCTCAATACTTTCCAAACCGGATGCATCCAAGGCGGTGGCATAGGTCTCAGTGATCATCTCATTGGCAGGGACAATCACTTCATCCGTTTCTGGATGACGAATTTCCTCAACGGAAACACGACCCAAAGCACGTTCGCCAATGCCCTCGACAAGTTCGTCGCTTTGAATCAAGGCTTCAACCTTGAGACCACGCAACGTTCCGCAATCGCTTTCCGTGATGATCACGTCTTGTGAGACGTCGACCAAACGACGGGTAAGGTAACCTGCGTCAGCCGTTTTCAAAGCGGTATCAGCCAGACCTTTACGTGCACCGTGGGTCGAAATGAAGTACTCCAACACGGAGAGACCTTCTTTGAAGTTGGAGAGGATCGGGTTTTCGATGATCTCGCCAGCAGAACCCTTGAGTGACTTCTGTGGTTTGGCCATCAGACCCCTCATACCACCCAATTGACGAATTTGCTCACGTGAACCACGTGCACCGGAATCCAACATCATGTAAACGGAGTTGAAGCCGTCGTTGTCGTTTTCCAATTGGAGCATCAACGTCTTGGTGAGTTCACGGTTGGTTTTTGTCCACTCGTCAATCACCTGATTGTAACGTTCGTTTTCCGTAATGAAGCCCATTTCGTAGTCGTCGGTGATCGCAGCGATCGCCGTTTCGGCTCCTTTGATGAAGGCTTCTTTTTCCTCGGGAATCAAGACCTCGGAAAGACCGAAGGAAAGGCCACCTGCAAATGCATTGCGGAAACCAAGCGCCTTCAAATCATCCAAGAAGATCGCGGTACGCTTCAAACCGCATCTTGTGAAGATGTCGGAAATGATCGCATTAACGGCCTTTTTGGTGAGGACTTTGTTGATATAAGGAACATTGACCGGCACGATCTGATTGAACATCACGCGGCCACAAGTGGTCTCGATGATCTCAGTCTCCGGCTTGCCCGTGATGGGGTGCATATGCACTTCACCGGTAGCAAATTCCTTTTTAGGAACACGGATGCGAATGTGTGCGTGCTTGGCAAGACGACCTTCGTTGTGGGCAATGACGACCTCTTCGAAGCTCGAGAAGACAAGACCTTCCCCAATTTGCTTTGGACGCCCCTTTGTCAGGTAATAGATGCCCAAAACCATGTCCTGTGAAGGAAGGGTGATCGGCTTACCGTTTGCAGGGTGAAGGATGTTGTGCGAAGCAAGCATCAGCACCATGGCCTCGAGGCAAGCCTCGTTGCTCAACGGTACGTGAACTGCCATTTGGTCACCGTCGAAGTCGGCGTTGAAACCGGTACAGACGAGCGGGTGAAGTTGGATGGCCTTACCTTCTACCAACTTGGGTTGGAAAGCCTGAATACCCAGACGGTGAAGGGTTGGAGCACGGTTGAGGAGCACAGGGTGGCCCACCAACACGTTTTCCAAGATGTCCCATACCACAGGCTCTTTCTTGTCCACAATCTTTTTGGCGCTCTTCACCGTCTTGACAATGCCTCTCTCGATCAGTTTCCTGATCACGAACGGCTTGAACAATTCGGCGGCCATGTCCTTTGGCAAACCGCATTCGTGCAGTTTGAGGTTTGGACCGACCACGATCACAGAACGACCGGAGTAGTCCACCCTTTTACCAAGGAGGTTCTGACGGAAACGGCCTTGCTTACCTTTCAGCATATCTGAGAGGGATTTCAAAGCACGGTTAGAATCAGAACGGACAGCGTTGACTTTACGCGTGTTGTCAAACAAGGAGTCGACGGCTTCCTGCAACATGCGCTTTTCGTTGCGCAAAATCACCTCCGGAGCTTTGATTTCGATCAATCGCTTGAGACGATTGTTGCGAATAATCACGCGGCGATACAAGTCATTCAAGTCAGAAGTTGCGAAACGACCACCTTCCAAGGGAACGAGGGGGCGCAATTCTGGCGGAATGACAGGCACCATGCGGATCACCATCCATTCAGGACGGTTCTCGATGCGACGGTTGGCTGAGCGGAAAGCTTCAACGATCTTGAGACGCTTGAGCGCATCATTTTTACGTTGTTGCGAGGTTTCGTCGGCGGCGCGCTTGCGCAAGTTGTAGCTGAGGTCATCGAGGTTGATCGAACCCAAAAGTTGATCAAGCGCCTCGGCACCCATTTTAGCTACGAACTTGTTTGGATCGCGGTCATCCAACATTTGGTTATCCTTCGGCAGCGATTCCAGGACATTGAGATATTCTTCCTCTGTAAGGAAGTCCATCTTTTCCATCCCGTCAACAGCCTTCACACCCGGATTGATCACGACATAGCGCTCATAATAGATCACTTGGTCGAGTTTCTTGCCGGTGAGGCCAAGCAGATAACCGATCTTGCTTGGCAAGGTGCGGAAGTACCAGATATGGGCTACCGGAACCACCAAGGCAATGTGCCCCATGCGTTCGCGGCGCACCTTCTTCTCAGTAACTTCCACCCCACAGCGGTCGCAGATGATACCTTTGTAGCGAATACGTTTGTATTTACCACAGTGGCACTCATAGTCTTTGACCGGCCCGAAGATGCGCTCGCAGAAGAGGCCGTCTTTTTCGGGCTTGTATGTGCGGTAATTGATGGTTTCGGGTTTCAAGACCTCGCCATGAGATCTTTCCAAAATCATCTCCGGCGAAGCTAGGCTGATCGTAACCCTCCTAAAATCGCTGGTAATCCCTTTCTTTTCCTTGGTTGCGGACATTGACATGCTCCTAAATATATTTCAAGGTTAATCTAAGGTAACTTCAAGTGCAAGGCCTCTCAATTCGTGCAACAACACGTTGAAAGACTCGGGAATTCCCGGCTTGGGCAGCACGTCGCCCTTCACAATACTTTCGTAGGTTTTGGCGCGGCCAAAGACGTCATCCGACTTGACCGTCAACATTTCGCGGAGAATATGTGCTGCACCGAATGCTTCGAGTGCCCACACCTCCATCTCACCGAAACGCTGACCACCAAACTGCGCTTTACCACCCAACGGCTGCTGGGTAATGAGCGAGTATGGACCAATGCTCCTTGCGTGCATCTTGTCATCGACCAAGTGGCTCAGTTTCAACATGTAGATGATACCGACCGTGGTCATTTGATCAAAACGTACACCGGATTGACCGTCATACAGGTGACTGCGGCCCCACTCAGGAAGTCCAGCCTTTTTCAGATAACCTGCGACGTCTTCAGGGTGCGCACCGTCAAAGATAGGCGTAGCGAACTTCACTCCGAGTTTGCGACCTGCCCAGCCCAAAACCGTTTCATAGATTTGGCCCAAGTTCATACGGGAAGGCACACCCAACGGGTTGAGCACGATATCCACCGGCGTTCCGTCTTCCAAGAATGGCATGTCTTCGACAGGCACAATCCTTGCGACAACCCCTTTGTTACCGTGGCGACCAGCCATCTTGTCACCGACTTTCAGCTTACGCTTTTTGGCGACATAGACTTTTGCCAATTGGAGGATGCCTGATGGCAACTCGTCACCGACACGAATCTGGAATTCTTCCCTGCGGAAAGTACCTTCGATTTCGTTGTACTTGATCTTGTAATTGTGGAACAAGCGCTGAACGTTGCCGTTGAGCTCATTGTCTGCCGTCCAATCAGAAGGAATGATCTCCAGCCACTTGATCGCAGCCAAAGTCTTCTCGTTGAATTTCTTGCCGCTCGGGATAATCTCCTCACCGTACTTGTTACGTACGCCGATCGACTTTTCTTGGCCAAGCAACTGCAACAATTTACCCGTCATCAAGCGGTCGAGGTCTGCAAGATCGCTCTTGTATTTACCTTCGAGATCACCCAACTTCTTCTTGTCATTGGCACGGGCCTTACCTTCCTTCTTGTCCTTGCGGAAAAGCTTCTTGTCGATGACCACACCTCTTACGGATGGTGGCACACGCAATGAAGCATCCTTCACGTCACCTGCTTTGTCTCCAAAGATGGCGCGCAAGAGTTTTTCCTCCGGAGTCGGATCGGTTTCGCCTTTTGGTGTGATTTTACCAATCAGGATATCGCCCTCTTTCACCTCAGCACCGACACGGATCAAACCGTTTTCGTCGAGATTTTTGACAGCTTCCTCGCTGACGTTTGGAATCTCACGGGTGAGTTCCTCTTCGCCACGCTTGGTATCACGCACTTGAATATCAAACACTTCAATGTGAATCGAAGTAAACACGTCATCTGCGACGACCTTCTCGGAAATCACGATAGCATCCTCGAAGTTGTATCCTTGCCAAGGCATGAACGCAACCAAAAGATTCTTGCCAATCGCCAATTCACCGTCGTGCGTCGAATAGCCTTCCACCAACACAGAACCTTGCTCCACTTTGTCTCCCTGCTTCACAATCGGACGCAAGTTGACGGAGGTGTTTTGGTTCGTGCGTTGAAACTTTGGAAGGAAATACTCCTTGACGTTGGTTTCAAAATTGACGAGATCGTCGGTGAGCGTACGCTCGTAACGAATCGTGATTTTGTTGCCATCGACAAATTCGACGACACCATTGCCTTCGGCGATGATCAATGCACGCGAATCAACGGCAGCCTTTTGCTCCAAACCGGTACCGACGATCGGTGCCTGCGGGCGTAAAAGCGGAACAGCTTGACGTTGCATGTTTGAGCCCATCAACGCACGGTTAGCATCATCATGCTCCAAAAATGGAATCAACGATGCAGCCAACGATACGATTTGGTTTGGTGCCACGTCCATATAGGTCAACTCACCTGGCTCGACGAGCGGGAAGTCACCCATTTTACGTGCACGAACCCGAGGATCAACAAAATTGCCTTTGTCATCCAATGGGGCATTGGATTGTGCAATGATGATGTTGTCTTCTTCCTCAGCACTCAGATAGACCGTCTTCTCTTGAACCACACCACCTTCGACAACGCGGTAAGGCGTTTCGATGAAGCCCATGTCGTTCACCTTTGCATAAACACAAAGAGAAGAAATCAGACCGATGTTTGGTCCTTCAGGTGTTTCAATCGGACAAAGACGTCCGTAGTGCGTATAGTGAACGTCACGAACCTCAAAGCCTGCACGCTCACGGGAAAGACCACCGGGTCCCAAGGCAGAAACACGCCGCTTGTGCGTTACTTCTGCAAGTGGGTTGGTTTGGTCCATAAACTGGCTCAGCTGATTCGTTCCAAAGAACGAATTGATGACGCTCGACAATGTACGGGCGTTGATCAAGTCAGCAGGCGTGAACACCTCGTTGTCACGAATGTTCATCCGCTCACGGATCGTACGTGCCATACGTGCAAGACCGACACCAAACTGAGCATACAATTGCTCACCCACCGTACGGATACGACGGTTGCTCAAGTGGTCGATGTCATCGACGTGTGCCTTGGAGTTTTGAAGCTGAATGAGGTACTGGACGATGCGAATGATGTCGACCTTCGTCAACACCTGGGACTTCTCATCGTAGGCCTTGTGCAACTTCTTATTCAAACGATACCGCCCAACCTCACCGAGGTCATAGCGCTTGTCGCTGAAGAACAATTTGTCAATGATGCCACGTGCGGTTTCCTCATCCGGTGGTTCGGTGTTGCGCAACTGCCGGTAGATCAAATCCACAGCTTCAGCCTCAGAGTTGGAGTTATCCTTCTGAAGTGTATTGTAGATGATCGAATATTCAGCAGAATTGCTGTTGTCGGAAACCAAAATCACCACCTTGACGCTCGAGTCAACGATGGTATCGATATCATCTTTGTCAATCACGTGGTCACGCTCGAGAAGAACCTCGTTACGTGTGATCGTGATCACTTCACCGGTATCCTCATCAACAAAGTCTTCATCCCAAGTACGGAGAATCCTTGCGGCGAGCTTGCGGCCCACACACTTCTTGAGATTCGCCTTGGAAACTTTAACCTCTTCAGCGAGGCCAAAGATTTCGAGGATGTCCTTGTCGGTGGAATAACCGATGGCACGCAACAGCGTGGTTACCGGGAATTTCTTCTTACGGTCAATGTATGCAAACATGACGTTGTTCACGTCCGTTGCAAATTCAATCCAAGAGCCTTTAAACGGAATAATCCTAGCTGAATACAGCTTGGTACCGTTTGCGTGCAGACTTGAACCAAAAAACACGCCTGGTGACCGGTGCAATTGGCTCACAATGACACGCTCGGCGCCATTGATCACAAACGTACCAGAATCAGACATGTAAGGGATATTCCCCAAATAAACCTCTTGTACGACCGGCTCGAAATCATCGTTTTCGGGATCGGTACAATAGAGGTAAAGTTTTGCTTTAAGGGGTACAGCGTAGGTAAGTCCACGCTCTTTGCATTCTTCGATTGAATACTTGGGTGGATCGATATAATAATCGAGGAACTCAAGCACAAAATTCTCCCGTGCATCCGTGATCGGGAAATTCTCCTGAAACATTTTATGCAGACCTTCCTCCTTGCGCTTTTCAGGCGGAGTATCGAGCTGCATAAACTCTCGGAACGACTTCAACTGAACCTCAAGTAGGTCAGGATAATCGATTACCTTCTTAATTTGGGAGAACGAGATCCGGTTGGAGGTATAAATATTGGCAGCCAATGTCCAGAATATTAAAGGGTCATCAACAAGATGAAAAGTACAGTCAGAGGAAACAGCGATAGACCTGATTTTTTCAAACCAGGTCTATCGGCAGGATAGAGCCAAGCGTTGGGTCGTCAAAGACCTGATTACTTGATCTCTACAGTGGCTCCAGCTTCAACAAGCTGTGCCTTGATAGCTTCTGCTTCCTCTTTGGAAATCTTCTCTTTCACTGGACCGGGAGCGGCGTCCACGAGATCTTTAGCTTCTTTCAAGCCAAGGCCAGTGAGAGTTTTCACGATTTTGACAACGTTGAGTTTACCAGCGCCAGCGTCTTTGAGGATGACGTCAAACTCGGTTTGAGCGACGACTTCTTCAGCGACAGCAGCAGGACCAGATGTTGAAACAGCAACCGCTGCAGCAGCTGGCTCAATGCCGTACTCAGACTTCAGAATATCAGCGAGTTCCTTAACTTCCTTAACGGTAAGATTTACAAGTTGCTCTGCAAATGCTTTCAGATCTGCCATTTTTCCTAATAATTAAATTGTTTCGAAAATCTATCTCGAGTGTGTAACAGCAATAGAAAATTAACGCTCTTCCAAGGTCTTGAGCACGCCTGCGATGGTCGTGCCGCCAGAGGACAATTGGCCGAGCAATTTTTGGATTGGGGATTGGAGCAAACCAATCACTTCTCCGATCAACTCATTTTTGCCTTTGAGGTTTTGCAAGACGTCGAGTTGATCGTCGCCCACAAACACAGACTCATCGACATAAGCTACCTTCAAGGCAGGTTTAGCACCTTTCTTGCGGAAGTCTTTAATGAGTTTGGCAGGAACTTTGTAGTTCTCACCGACAAAGAACACTGAGGACTGCTGCTGCAATTCAGGAAAAACTCCTGAATAATCTTTGCCAGTAGCCTCCATCGCTTTGCGAAGCAATGTATTTTTTACGACTCTCAGCTCGATGCCTGCCTTGAAAGACATACGGCGAAGGTCATTGACTTGTGCCACGGTCAAACCGCCGGCATCGGTCACGTACACGTTAGGAGCAGTTTTAAGCTGACTCACCAAGTCTTGTACAATTGTGTTTTTTTCTTCCCTCGTCATGACTTATACTCCTACTGAGGTGTTGTCAATTTTGATACCGGGGCCCATCGTGCTGCTGAGGTAGATGCTTTTGAAGTAAGTGCCTTTTGAGCCACTTGGTTTCAATTTGAGCAATACCGTTGCGAGTTCGCGGGCATTTTCAGCGAGTTGATCAGCTGTGAAAGTGGTTTTACCAATTCCCACGTGGATGATACCGGTTTTGTCGACTTTGAAATCGATTTTACCAGCTTTCACCTCGGTAACAGCTTTGCCGATTTCCATCGTCACTGTACCGCTTTTAGGGTTAGGCATCAAACCACGTGGACCAAGCACACGTCCCAAAGGACCTACTTTGCCCATCACGTTTGGAGAACAGATGATGACGTCGATGTCGGTCCATCCTTCTTTGATCTTTTCGATGTACTCGTCGAGACCTACGAAGTCTGCACCAGCGGCGACCGCTTCTGCTTCCTTGTCAGGTGTAGTAAGAACCAACACCTTTACAGTTTTGCCAGTACCATGTGGAAGGGTTGCAACGCCACGAACCATTTGATTGGCTTGACGTGGATCAACTCCCAGACGGACGTGCATTTCGATCGAGGAGTCAAACTTTGTGTAAGTGACATCCTTCAAGAGCTTGGCTGCATCACTCACCGGATAAAATTTGGTGCGATCAACAGCAGCTATTGCGGCTTTATGCTTTTTTGAAACCTTCGGCATCTTTACTTGAGATTAATTCGCTCCCCAGGGGGCGGTTCCTTCGACAGTGATTCCCATGCTACGGGCTGTACCCGCAACCATTTTCATAGCAGACTCAAGCGTGAAGGCGTTGAGATCAGGCATTTTTGTCTCCGCAATTTCTTGCACTTGAGGCCAAGTTACCTTACCAACCTTCTTCCGGTTTGGCTCAGCAGATCCACCCTTCAATCCTGCAGCATTCATCAGCAGAACGGCAGCGGGGGGAGTTTTGACAACAAATTCAAAGCTCTTGTCCGTGTAAACGGTGATGAGCACTGGGAGAATCTGACCTTGCTTTTCCTGGGTGCGTGCATTGAACTGCTTGCAGAAGTCCATGATGTTGACACCTTTGGAACCAAGGGCAGGGCCAATGGGGGGAGCCGGGTTGGCTTGACCACCTTTGCATTGAAGCTTAACGTATGTAAATACCTCCTTAGCCATATTTTTTAGAATTCTTTTTCGACTTGGTAATAGTTCAGTTCGACTGGCGTATTACGTCCGAAAATTTTGACCATCACTTTGAGTTTCTTTTTATCCTCGTAGATCTCTTCCACAGTGCCGGAGAAGCCGTTGAACGGTCCAGCCATCACTTTGACTGGCTCACCCAAGACAAACGGATCTTCAGGGACTTCCCCAAGTTCATTCATCTCGTCGACCTTACCGAGGATTTTGTTGATTTCCGCAGCGCGGAGGGGAACAGGCTTCTGACCTTTTTCAGTTCCGAGGAATCCAATGACTCCCGGTACATCTTTGATCACTTGCATGATTTCACCATCCAAATCAGCTTCCATCAAAACATAACCTGGCAAAAAGCTTCTTTCGCGAATCTTCTTTTTCCCACCGCGCATTTCGAATACTTTTTCGGTAGGAATCAGAACTTGGGAGACCTGATTCTCAAGCTTAAGACGCTCGATTTCGGACTCGATATAGGTTTTCACCTTCTTTTCTTGCCCGCTGACCGCGCGAACTACGAACCACTGCTTGCCCATCGCGAAGAACGCTTTTATTAGTTGAATAATCCGTAAAGCAGCGACATGAGATTGCTCGAGACGATGTCAAGAACAAAAATCACGAACGCAATCAGCAGGGAAGCTACCAACACGGTGATGGTACTGCTTTGTAATTCCGGCACGGTGGGCCACTGCACTTTGTACAGCAACTCATCCGAATATGTCTGGAA
Source organism: Bacteroidota bacterium (assembly GCA_016718825.1). Classification (NCBI taxonomy): domain Bacteria; kingdom Pseudomonadati; phylum Bacteroidota; species Bacteroidota bacterium. Next base: position 48,486 of record JADKCL010000010.1, read on the forward strand.
CCATGCCTTAAGTCTATCCATCTTTTCCTGATTTGCACGGGCGCTAGGGATCGAACCCAGGGCCTAAGGTTTTGGAGACCTTCGCTCTACCAGCTGAGCTACACCCGTTTATACCAAATATTCCCGACCGCCCCGTAAAGGACGGGTCGGGAACTTTTTATTACTTAATGATCTCAGTTACCTGACCTGCACCTACGGTACGGCCACCTTCGCGGATAGCGAAACGGAGACCTTTTTCCATAGCGATTGGGTAGATCAACTCCACGGTCACCGAGATGTTGTCACCTGGCATACACATATCAACACCTTCTGGAAGGGTGATTACGCCGGTAACGTCAGTGGTACGGAAGTAAAACTGAGGACGGTATCCTTTGAAGAATGGTGTGTGACGACCGCCTTCTTCTTTGGAGAGCACGTAGATTTCGCATTTGAAGTCGGTGTGTGGGTTCACTGACTTTGGCTTGCAGATAACCATACCGCGCTTGATTTGCTCCTTCTCAATACCGCGGAGGAGAAGACCGGCGTTGTCACCTGCTTCACCACGGTCGAGCAATTTGCGGAACATCTCAACACCCGTAACAACCGATGTCAATGGCTTCTCGTCGATTGGACGGAGACCGATGATTTCGACTGGATCGGAAGTGTTGATCACGCCACGCTCGATACGACCGGTAGCCACGGTACCACGACCTGTGATCGAGAATACGTCCTCGACAGGCATAAGGAATGGCTTATCGGTATCACGCTCAGGTTGTGGGATCCAACGGTCCACAGCGTCCATGAGCTCCATGATTTTTTCTTCCCATTGTGGCTCACCATTGAGACCACCAAGGGCAGAGCCACGGATGATAGGCGTTTCTTCGGAGAATTGATAGGATGTGAGCAGCTCCTGAACTTCCATTTCGACGAGGTCGAGGAGTTCGGTGTCGTCAACAAGGTCAACCTTGTTCATGAAAATCACCAGACGTGGAACGCCAACCTGACGTGAGAGCAGGATGTGCTCGCGGGTTTGTGGCATAGGACCGTCGGTGGCAGCCACGACGACAATAGCACCGTCCATTTGGGCAGCACCCGTAACCATGTTCTTCACGTAGTCGGCGTGACCTGGACAGTCGACGTGCGCATAGTGACGGTTCATGGTTTCGTATTCGACGTGTGCGGTATTAATGGTGATACCACGCTCTTTTTCTTCTGGAGCGTTGTCGATAGACGAGAAATCACGCACTTGTGAGAGGCCTTTTTTGGCCAAAACACACGTAATAGCAGCCGTGAGCGTCGTTTTGCCATGGTCAACGTGACCGATGGTACCGATATTCACGTGCGGCTTATTCCGTTTAAAAGTTTCCTTAGCCATTGTTTTTCTTGATTTTCAAAAATTGCCTTATACAAAAAATATCGGACCCATCCAGATCCTTTGAGCCTTTGATCGGATTCGAACCGATGACCCCCACTCTACCAAAGTGGTGCTCTACCAGCTGAGCTACAAAGGCTGGTAACTTACTCTCAAAGAGCGGGAGACGAGATTCGAACCCGCGACCCTCAGCTTGGAAGGCTGATGCTCTACCAGCTGAGCTACTCCCGCATCAAAAACAGTCTAGGCCTGGTAAAACAAGCACGAGCAGCATCTTGCACCTAAACTGATTCCTTAAAACTGCACCGTGGGGAAAGGAGGATTCGAACCTCCGAAGTCGTAAGACAACAGATTTACAGTCTGTCCCATTTGGCCGCTCTGGAATTTCCCCAAAGATCCTAAAACCTTTAACACAAAGAACTCTAGCCAACCTTTCCGAATCATTGAAAATCGCTGTTTTTTCAAGATTGGCTTCTTTTTCTATCAAAGAGACGCAAAATTAAGACTTTTTTCCGTGCGCACAATAGCTACAATCATCTTTTTTGATTCTTGTTTCCTTGAGAGCACATTTCTCAATAGCGGACGGCAAAGTTAGCGCTATAATTTTATGAAACAAACCCAGATTCCAGAAAAATACACATTTTTTTGAGCCTCGCCGATACGCTTCTTTTTGTGTCAATGGAAATCTTGCTGTCCTTGACTGCAATCGTAACGCATACAGCATTTTCCTCCTCAGGATTGCTCAACACTTTTTTTTCAAAAAGTTTCACTCAAATGTTGGCAAGGTCAAAAACATTGTTTTAACTTTGGATTGATCGGAATTGGCTTTTAATTCAAAAGGGCGGCTTGGCATGAATTGTCGGTCGCCTTTTTTCTTTGCCACTATTTCCCCTTCAAATACTCCTCCAAGTCCCTGATCGAACTCTCAAAGCCGAAGACATCGTTCACCTTATAATAGTTGCCTTTGTCATAGGTGAATTCATAGGCAAATTTGGCAAATTCAAGCTTCTGGGATTCAAAGCTAAACAGGCTCATCAATTCGGATACTTGGCTGGTCAGGAGGCAATTGCTCCGTGTGATCTGCTTTGCAAGCTGCATTTTGGTGTCTGAAAAGGATTTTGAAGCAATGCTCTTTTTGGCCTCTGAGAACTGCGTTGGGTCCATGGGATTTTGGCATCCCAACGGGCCATTGTATCCTGGCAGCGGGTTTGGGGCGACAACGACCACAGGTCCGGGGACTTGTATGGGTGCAGGAGTGGGTACGGGCTGCACGTTTTGCGGGACAGTCACAGGACCGAAGTAGGGAATAACTTCTATCTTTTGCGGTGCTACCGGAAAATATCCCAAAGTTGATTCGTAGAGAAACTTGAATTCCACTGCAGATGCACTGGCTGCTCTCACAAGCCCAAAGGTGATTTCTCTTTCCGGCTGAATGGAAATGTTGATGGACCTTTTGGGCAGATGAAGATTCTGAAAAACAGCCTCTACCGTGTACTGACTAGGTTTCAGACCCGTAACCCGAACATGCTGACTGGGAACATTGTTGATCTTGAAACCATTGATCCACAGGGTAAAATCCTCATTTTCGCCGGTGTAGACGATCAAATTGGAATTTTGAGCCATCAAATTGGTTGCACCCAACAGAAAAAGGAAGGCATAGAACAGCCGCAGCGTTTTCATCTTCAGTCAAATTATTGGGCAAAGATAATCATCTCTGACAGAAGGCAAACGCCTCAATCGAGCATGGCATCGGCCTCGATCTCGACAAGAATATTGGGATCGATGAGTTTGGCAACCTGCACCAAGGTTGTTGCGGGGCGTACGCTTCCGAAAAACTCTGCATGCGCGCGGGCTACATGTTCCCAATCGCGAATCCGCGTGAGGTACATGCGGGTTCTGACGACATCCGACATTTTGCCTCCTGAGGCTTCAATGGCATTTTTGATGATGCGAAAACACATCACCGCTTGTCGGTAAGGGTCATCGATGCCTACCACGAGTCCGTCTTTCATCGGAGCGGTTCCTGATACCCAGATCATATTTCCTTTTCTCACTGCCCGGGAATATCCTACAATATCCTCCCAAGGCGCTCCGCTGGAAATGCGGATTGATTCATCATTGGCACTCATTCGTTGAAATTTGGTGAAGTTGGATTTTAATTCAATCGTTTGGACGTCTATTGCCCGCAAGCAAGACATCTCAAAAATACTTCGAGATGTGCTTGGCTGACAAGTGAACGCAGCAAAAAAAGAATTAGAAAGCTGATTTTCAGAGTAATTGATTCGGATGCGGTCCAATTATGTCATAGGTAAAGGACCACGTGGTTTTTGCGCAGCACCGGGACTTCCCATATTGCACAACAATCCAAAACCTAAGAACAAGGCTCATTCTTCAATGATCAAGCCATTCTCGTTCAGGTCGCGGCCACAAACCGAGCTCGCTCACAGTTCCCTGAATGCAGAAATCCGCCATTTTCAGAATATCTTTCAATTCGTTGGGAACCCTTTTGGCACGCCACACCAATTGAAGGGGGATCGCCATGGGTGGGAGAAGGCTTCCCCGATGTAAAGCCATTTGCCCATCGTGCAGAAAGGCCGTCCCCGAAACCACTCCCGCAGTTTGATCCCCACTTTCATTATTGTACCATACGAGCAAGGCTACTTTTTTACCGAACAAGTCCGAATAAGCGACATTCATATCCATTCATTCGCGGTTTCTGATCGCGTGAACGAAAGGTGGGGAATTTCAATTTAAAACAATCGATGGATTTGAACGATTCTTACGTGCATTTCACGCCAAAAACGGGTCAATACCGCCCTATTTTCAATTTTCATTCACCATTTAGGTCAATAAAACTTACTTCGAAGGAAAGGTATAGTGCAAGGATTATTGCACTGTTTTGGTATCAACTGTTTTGACGAAACTTCGGATTCCATTCAAAACGAAACATCCAGCATTGCTCGATATCAGTGCAATGGATTTATAAATGAACTACAGTGCTTTGCTGGTAAATGTCCCAAACACCCAGCCTGTTTTGCCGGCAGGAGATGAAATTTTGTACCAATAATCCAGTTTGCCTCCGATTTCGTCCATTTCGCCGCGCTCCAGGATTTTGCAGACGTCGCCGGTGTTGAGCTGGAAAATCTTGTTTTCCGACTTCACGTCAGGTGCAGAGCGCACGTTCACATTCTCTCCGGCGATCATCAATTCATCCTCGGCAAGATTGGCACTCGCATCCACGGCATCGATGTTGTTTTGGGCGGTTTTCGCGAATACCGAATTGGGGTACTGGTCTGCAACCTGCTTGAGTTTTTCCTTGCGCTTTGCTGGGTTCTTCTCCGCCAAAGCCTTGGAAAGCAGGATGGCTGCCGAAAGGTCGTCTTCGTTCGTTGTCAAAGCCTTGTCGCCCAACAACCAGCCTTCCTTGCGCTTTTTGGCAGCGTCATTCTTGGAAATAAATTCGGAGAATTCATCCTTGGTTCCTTTCAAAACGACAATCGTGCCCGCCGAAATGACTTCATCCGTGATGTTGGAGATGCCTGGCCGCTTATAGATTTGCGCATCGGTGGTCACGGCAGCGAGTTCGGCGCCTTTCGCGATGAAATCGGCGCGGACCCAGCCTTCTTTTCCGTCGAGGAGCTTTACCTTTTCAAAGGATTTATTGGTCTTCGAATCGGTTTCTGTCTCATTGAGCAGGGTCAGTTCCTCCCCAAATGCGATGGAAGCGACCCATTTGGCATCGTTCCCGGGAGCGTCTTTTGCCGAATGCCCATCCCAAGTACTGAGGGCGATATTCGAATCCTCATTGTCATCAGCATCCGAATCATCTGCGTCAGATGTGGTTTCAGTTTCATCGTCTGCGCCTTCCTTGGTCTCGGAACTGCAGGCAGAAAATACAAATGCCATCATCAAACACAACAGAAACAAACTCAGGTTCTTCATACTATCGAATCAATTTGAGGGTAATCAAGACGCAAAATAGACAAATTCATCGTTTGGGCGCTGCAAAATTTCGAAAGTCTGGGTTTCAGGAAACTCGCTTACCATGCGCTCCCGCCGCCGCCGCCGTACCCGCCGCCAGAAGACCCTCCCCCACTGCTGAAACCACTGCCGCCGCTGCTGCTACGGCTACTGTAACTTGAGGAAGAGGAATAAGAGGAGGAGGATCCGCCACCCGAGCCCCAACCCCCACTCGACCTTGCCGCCGGTGGTGTGCTATTAAAACTCGTGGCCATCTGATCCAGCTGACGTTGCATCATGCGATTGAATTGATGCAACTGAAAGCTTGAAACGGACTGCGAGGAATGGTAATAAGTCGGCGGAGCAGTGAGCAAATCTCCAAATTGGTCCACCCATTTCGTGGCGATGCCCATGGCAATCGCATACGGCAGCGTCATCCCAAAATAATCGGGGTTGGTATCGACGAGTCGTTGCAGTTTGTCCTTCTCGGCCCGGAGCACAAACTCCCGAAAGCCGACCAATTTTTCGTATTGCTGCTGACCAAATGGCCCTCTACGCGGCATAAGGCGGGCAAACAGGAACAACAATGCAGCGCTTAGCGTCCATCCACCTGCGATTTCCCACCTGCCTGCTTGCCACGATGTCGCCTGGAATATGACAAGGCCTGTGGCAACCACGGCGATACCTGCGACCACCCAACCTATCAAGCCAATCACCGCAGACCAACCCATCGTTCCAGGAACATAGAAATTGCGCGTTTTGGCATAGGTATTGACCTCCGAGCGTGCCGTGGCAAGGTAGCTGTACATTTTCTGACGCTGCGCCGATACTGTCGTTGAATCGCTTGCGGAAAACAACCCATTGAAAATCGTCTTTTCGTATTTCCGGGCACCACCGGGAAGGCTTTTCAACTTGGTGAATTTGTAATCAATTGCCGTACCATCCTTGTCGTAGACCTCATCGATGGAAATGACCCCTTGCGCACCCCAGTAATAGATCAGTGCCAACAAGTCACGGTTGTGCAGGTGGTCATCCATGAGCAAGCCGGCTTCCGTCGGGGTAAGATCCTCAGGCGGATAGAACTCCACAACAGTGGTGAATTTGCGATCTCGACCAAAAATCAGCCAAGCCAGGGCGAGTGGGATCAAGAAAAACAGTGGGAAGAAAATAGCCTTGTGATTGATCCAAAGCAGCCGCAAATCCGACGACATACTCCCTTCAATACTTCCCTCAGGCAAATCCAAGGCAATGTTCAGTTCTTCAAAAGCAAAAATACCGTCCGGGAATTCTCCAGAAATTTCCCCCGGCTCGAACTTCAAGTCGACATTGTCTCCATTTTCGAAGTTACGCTGGATGCCGTACGTCGATCCACTACTGAGTTGAATATCACCTTCCTTGAGCGTCGCTCCGCCTGGATAGCGAATGCGGAACCGCACAACGTCGGCCACGTGTTCAATGGTCTCCAACAACGGAAAACTCAGTCGGAAGCCGTCCCCGGACTTTCCGACGATACCCAGAATGTCGTAACTGAAGCTGATGGTATCAAATCCGGTGCGTGTCAGTGAGGCATTGCCAGGAAACTCCATTTGCATATCGGCATAGGTGCTGTAATTGATCAAATCCCCGGGGCCCTCTAGATTATTGAAGGCATATTTCCCGACGCTACCCCAAGACTGTGGCTTTACAGCATTGGCCATTGTTGGGCGATAGCCGTTGTATTCATTGGTAATCGGACGCGTGATCCGGTTATAGCTTGAATAGCGGTACATGCAGAATTTGTTCGTGATATGTACATTTCCATTCGGCTGAATCTCCCAATCAATGTCGTAGTAGGAATAATACTGATCGGGTGATGAAACATGGCCGGGGGTTCGGGCCATTTTCAAGTCCAGCCCGGGAAAGTACTTGGCCAAGTGCAGCTTTTGCCCAGCCTTGAGATTCTCCGGAAATTCCATCTCCAAATAGGTGGAATCCAAGGTGACCTTGCCGCTACCCGGGGCAGTATCCTTCAAACCAACATCGCCCAGATTGATGCGGGCAGGTTGATCCCAATGCAAGAGACAACGGGCGACTGCGATCGGCTCATGGTCGTCGGGGTTCAACCACGGTAGATAAACGGACAATCCGCGTTCACTTTCGCGCGTTGCTCCCCAAATCCGGTATTTGAGCGTGACGACATACATCCCGGGTTCGGGAAAATTGGAGCCGGGTATGGAGATCTTGAAATCGGATGCGTCGGCTTCATATCCGGACACGCTTTCGTAGGCTTTGTAATGATGGCCACTCCCGACATGCACCGTGGATTCGAGCATTTCATATTGCACACGGCCAGGCTCCATTTCAGGAAACATCGGTCCGAAATAGGACCTTTCAAGGCTGCGAACGAAATCCGCCGAAGCTGTCACCACGTTCAGGTAAAGCCTTTCCTCCACTTCCACTACTCCATCATTTCTCAAAGCAAAGTCAGAGAAAACACTGTCAATCACGCAGTTATTTGCCATGACCGAAAGTGGAACTGGAGTTTTGGTAAGATAGCCTTTGGGAAATCGCATCACAACGGTCATCCCCTCATTTGCCGACAATCCCCGCGTCGAAGGCACCTTTACGGTTCCCGGCTCAATTATCAATTCGGAGCTTTTTTCTGTCGATCCTGCCACGCCCACGAACACCAACACATCTTCAGCCGCCATTTTCCGATTGTTGGGGAGATGGATCGTCACATCGATATTGTCAAAAGGAACGTCCCAATCATTGCCGTTGACATTCCAATAAAACTCCTGGCTGTTTTTGAAGAAGTTGATGGCAGCATAGACCTTATAAGAAATCACGTAGTCTTGTTCACCGGTGAGGAAAACATCCGACTTTCCAATTTTGATTTCGTGGTCGTTTTGGCTTTTCGTCACTGAATAGGTCCAATCCTGAACGTCAATGTTCACGATCGGGGTAAGATAATCCTTGCCTGGCGAATGATCCTCTGCAAGCTCCCCGTCCGGGACTGACAACTGCGCAAACCGATAGGGAAGCTTGCGGATAATGCCGCGTTTGGACTCCGAAAAATTCACTTTGATGCGTTCAATGACGTCAAAAGTTCCATCTGGGTGAAGTGTGATATCGGCGCTGAAACTCTTCACACGCCACCCTTGGGCGATCGCTGACGGAATCAACAAAAGCAGCAATGCTCCGAAAACAAAGGTTCGGAGAACCATCCGGTGGAAGGTACAGTCTTTCATGGTTTCGTCTCCAAATAATCTGACTTTTGGTAACGGAGGAGCAAGGCATACAGCGCAGACGGCATGCGCGAGGCAAGCATATTGTAGTCCCTTGCCAGCGCATTGTAGTAGCGTCGCGCGCCATCAATCTCAATGTTGGTCTTCTCGATGGCGCGGTAAGCGGGCTCGAATTCTGAGTTTTTTTGAAGTTCGGGGTAATTAGCGCTCTGGATGAAGAGCTTTTGCACTGCCTTGTCGGCCTCTTCAAGTCCGAATGCCTTCTGCGGTGCAGAGGCGGTATCGATCGCCTTTCTGCCAAATTCAATGGCGGTCTTGGCATCGTTTTCGCCGAGCAATCCCAGGCGTTTGAACAGCGTGGCGATTTGCAACAACTGACCTTGCCTTCGATCCAACAACACATCCAACGTTCGCATGGATTCCTCCATCCGCACTTTGAGACTGCTGAACTTGTTGTAATAATAGACTCCCATCAGGGCCATCAACATGGTGAACCCGAAGACGCCGCCAAAAATATATCCGTAACTGGGCACTTGAACCTCGATTTTTGAAACTGAGGTCAAGATAAGCATTCTACAACTTTTCAGCTTACCGAATTTGAACGACTTTGGTCAGCGATCCCACTTTCCGGTCCAGCAAGGCTTTTGAATCCCCTGCTCCAGAATTCGGATAAATTCCGTGCGCGGGATTTCCTTGGCGCCGAGGCTTTCCAGATGTGCCGTATATACCTGACAATCAATCAGCTCAAAGCCTTTTTCCCGCAACGCCTGGACAAGTGTGATGAATCCGGCTTTGGAGGCATTGCTGACCTCGGAAAACATACTTTCGCCACAAAAAATGGCTCCCAAGGCCAATCCATAAAGGCCGCCGACGAGTTTGCCGTCCTGCCATACCTCCACCGAATGCGCAACCGCCATCTCGTGAAGCTTCGTGTAGGCGATGCGCATGTCCTTGCTCAACCAAGTGCCGTCTTGGCCCGGGCGGTCAATTTTGCCACATGCTTGGATCACCGATTTAAAATCCTTGTCGAATGTAACCTCAAACGTCTTGTTTTTCAGCACCTGCTTCATGCTTTTGGAGACTTTCAATTCGGCAGGAAACAGCACCATCCGCGGATCAGGCGACCACCAAAGGATCGGATCACCCTTTGAAAACCATGGAAAAATGCCCTGGGCATAGGCCAAAAGCAGGCGATGCGGATCGAGGTCCCCTCCTACTGCCAACAATCCATCTTCCTCCGCATGGGAAACCGGCGGAAAAACATGTTGCTGCGGGAGGGAATAAACTGGCATTCGAAGCCAAAGTTATTGATTTCTGCGAATGCCCCGCCCCTTTTCCGCGCCTTGTCCAGGCTCGATTCCTTCCAATTCGATCCGTTTTGCTTAACTTCGCAGCCAATGAAACGCAAGATTATGATCACAGGTGGCGCGGGCTTCATCGGCTCCCACCTCGTCAGGCTGTTCGTCAGCAAATACCCCGACTACGAGATCATCAACCTCGACAAACTCACCTACGCCGGCAATCTGGAAAACCTTCGCGATGTCGAAAATGCCCCCAATTACCGTTTCATCAAAGGAGACATTACCGACGGAGCGGCCATGATGGCCCTTTTTCAATCCGAATTGCCCGATGGCATCATCCATCTCGCTGCCGAAAGCCATGTGGACCGCAGCATCGACTCGCCGATGGATTTTGTCTATACCAACGTGATCGGGACGGTCAACTTGCTCAACGCCGCCAAAGCTGTCTGGATGAAAGATGGAAAAATGCGTCAGGATGTTCGCTTTTACCATGTATCGACCGACGAGGTTTTTGGTTCGCTGCACGATGGCGGTTATTTCCTCGAATCACGGCCTACGATCCCCAAAGCCCCTATTCGGCAAGCAAGGCGAGCAGCGACCACTTTGTGCGGGCCTACGGCAACACCTACAAATTGCCTTTTGTGCTGAGCAATTGCAGCAACAACTACGGCAGCCACCAATTTCCGGAAAAGCTTATTCCGCTGTTTATCAGCAATATCCTGCACAACAAACAACTGCCAGTCTACGGCAAAGGCGACAACGTGCGTGACTGGCTCTGGGTCGTCGATCATTGCCGGGCAATCGATGTGATTTATCACAACGGCAAAAACGGCGACACATATAATATAGGTGGCAAAAACGAATGGCAGAACATCGAGCTGATCCATGTGCTCTGCAAGCAAATGGATGAGAAACTGGGCCGCCCCGCCGGTACGAGTGCCGGACTCATCACCTACGTCACCGACCGCCCGGGCCACGACGCCCGCTACGCGATCGATCCGACCAAGCTGGAAACCGAATTGGGTTGGACCCCGTCGGTGACATTCGAGGAAGGACTGAGCTTGACGATCGACTGGTACTTGCAAAATGAAGCCTGGATCGACCATGTGCGCAGCGGCGCCTACCAGGAGTATTACACCCAAATGTACGGGGACCGCCTGAAGGCTTGATCCATGGAAGGCTATTTGAATCTTGGTCTTTGCATCGCATCGACCTGCATTTTATTGACTGGCCTGCGCCAAATTCAACGCTATACGATTGATTTGCCGATCATGGTCGGCATCAATTACCTGAGCGCCGCCTTGGTGGGTCTGTTTCATTTCCCGCAGGCGATCAGTCATGTGTTTGCGCATCCGATCCTTGTTTTATTAGCCGCTATTCAAGGATTTTCCTTTTTCATCCTCTTCAACATCATGGGGTGGATGACCCATAAGGTCGGACTCGGCTACATGACGATCGTCGCCAAGATGTCCTTGGCAATTCCGGTCTTGTTTTCGTGGATGTACTACGGCGACGAAATGACTTGGCTGCATTTCCTCGGGGTCGGATTGGCTTTGGCAGCGATCTTTTTGGTGAATTTCGGCGAAAAGGCCAAGGACAAACCTTCCGATACATTTACCAAAGGATGGATGGTCGCCGCCTTGTCGGCTGTGCTGTTTCTGGGAAGCGGCGCGAGCGATGCCCTCTTCAAGATTCTGAAACAGGAATACAGCGGGCTTGCAAGCAACGGCGAATACATCATCGTGTTGTTTGCCATGGCGGCCGTTGCGAGCATTCCGGTATTTGCGCAACGCTTGGTGAAAGGAACGCTTGTTCTCAGCAAGGCCACGGTGATCAGTGGCCTGATCATGGGGATTCCCAACTACTTTTCGATCGTTTTTCTGGCAGGATCGCTGCGTTTCTTCGACGGAACCGTGTTTTATCCGATCAACAATACGGCGATTTTGCTGGTGATGGCCTTGATCGGCATCGTGTTTTACCGCGAAAAACTGAATGCCTGGAAGGCTGCGGGCCTGTTGCTTGCGACGGGCGCGGTGGTCTTGTTGGCCTGAATTTGGCTCAAGCCTCAAACTTTCCGAAATTTGGGCAAGGCAAAATGAAAGACACCTACGTCACGATCGCAGCCCCTGCGGAAGGCGGCTACAAGGAAAAGGGATCCAAGTTCCTTGGATTTGCCTTTCCCGTGCGGAATGAGGCAGACGTGGCGACGCATTTGGAAGCCTTGGCGACCAAATACTACGATGCCCGCCACCATTGTTATGCTTGGCGCCTCGGGCCGGAGGGGAAACGCTACCGCGCCAACGATGCCGGCGAACCCAATCACAGTGCCGGAGATCCGATCCTCAATGAGATCAAAAGCCGCGAACTCTTTGACGTACTCGTGGTTGTCGTGCGGTATTTTGGGGGAACCAAATTGGGAATTCCGGGCCTGATTGAGGCCTACGGGGTTTCTGCCGCAGAAGCCTTGGATGCGGCCACCAAACTCGAGCGGACGCTCACCGAGCCCATCCACATCATTTTTGCCTATGGGCAAACCTCGGAAGTGGGACGTGTGATCCAAAAATACAACCTCAAACCCAGCCATTCCGAATACGGAGCAGATTGCCGGCAAAGTTTTGAGGTTCGGCTGCGTGACCACGCGGCGGTTATGGAAATTTTCAGGGAAATGGGTATCTTGACCGAATCATCATCCAACAATGAATAAGATTTTTACACTCATCGCATTGCTTTTGCCATTCGCAGGGATTCAAGCGCAGAAAACGGGGGTCCCTCCTGCCGCAAAAAACACGCAACCCAGCACCGGGATTTACCAAAAATTCTGCCAGCAATTGCCTTCGAATGCCAACGCAGAAACCGTGCGTGCAGCGATTTTGGCGCAAAAGCCGATGGTGCAGATGTTGGGCTGCGACCTGCGCCTGCGCCATCAAAATGCAAGTCCGGGCGGCTTTCACTACACATTTGACCAAACCTGGAACGGCATTCCGATCTATTTGGGCGAAATCAAAGCCAATCTCAACCGTCAAATGCGGTTCATGAACTTGCTTGACAACCTGCGCGCTTTCACGGGTACGCCCGCGTCCTTCACACGCACGGACGCCCAAGTGACTGCGTTGTTGCCCGCCTTGTTGGATCAAGGCGATGCCGATTTCGAGCTCTTCCCGAATTCGAAGCATTATTTTCTGACCGAAGGCACCTTGGTGCCTGTTCACAGAGTTTCCTATACCAGCAATACCCAAACTTGGGAGGTGCTGCTTGCCGACGATGACCTGCGCGAAGTTTTGCGCCGCGACGTGGCTGCTTACCGCAAGCCGCTCGGAACGACCACGGACACAACCGGCAATGCCATGGTCTTCATGCCCGATCCGCTCACGAGTTCGGGAAACACCTACGGCGCACCCTATTCCGACAACAACGACGCCGACAGCCCCGAATTGAACAACCAAAGGGTCGCGGTGACCTTGAAAAACATCAACTGGAATGGCAGCCAATTTGAGCTGATCGGCCCTTATGTGATGCTGGAAGACCGTGAAGCACCCTTGATCCCAATGACGACGAGCGTGGATGGCAACTTCAATTTCACCCGTTCACAAGCTGGATTTGAGGATGCGATGGTCTATTACCATATCGACACCTTTCAGCGTTATGTGCAATCGCTGGGATTCACGACGCTCCTCAACGGGCAGGTGAAGGCCGATCCGCATGGACTCAATGGGCAGGACAATTCGCATTACATTTCGACGGACAATCGCGTAGCCTTTGGTGAAGGCGGCGTGGACGATGCCGAGGATGCCGACGTAGTCATCCACGAATACGGCCATGCGCTCTCCAATGCGGGTTCGCCCTTCAGCAATTCCGGCTTGGAGCGTCAAGGTTTGGACGAAGGCATTGGCGATTATGTTGCGACGACCTATTCGCGGGGCATCAGCTATACGTTCTGGAAAAACGTATTCACTTGGGACGGCCACAACGAATTTTGGACGGGACGAAGTGCTTCCAACAATACGCTTTATCCGCCCTCCAACGCCAATGACATCTACTTGATTGGTGCGATCTGGAATTCGACGCTGATGGAGGTTTGGGTCGAAATCGGCAAAGAAGCGAGCGACAAGGTCTTTTTTGAGAGTCTGTATGGTCATGCTCCGAATACCACCCTGACCGATGCAGCCCTGATCCACATCGACGCTGACAGCACGCTTTTTGGCGGACTTCACCACGATCAGTTTCAAAATGCATTCTGTCAGCGGGGAATCCTTAGTGGCACGATGCAAGGACAAGGTTGCTATGTGAGCCGTGACGAAGAAATGCCTTTGGGCTTCGAATGGGCAGTATTCCCGAATCCAGCGTCACAAACCGCGACACTGATGCTCAACGGATTCCGTTCCAAATCGGAATTCACCTATTCGTTGACGGATGTATTGGGCCGGGAATTGGTCACGGGAATGGTCGAAGGAATGCAGACGAAGTTGGAGGTCGGGCAATTGCCATCCGGCGTCTATTTCCTGCAATTGCGCAGCAAAGGCGGATGGATGCAAACCAAGCGCTTGCGCGTGGAATAGGCAATTCTTCGTACTGGGAAATATAAAAGCGATCCGAATTTCAGTTGATGAAATTCGGATCGCTTCCTTTATATAGTTGTGTGACTGCCGCAAATCTCAGGCGAATCCGGCAGGACCTCCGGGGAAACCGGGCGGGAAGGAAGGGCCTTGTGGGCCATCCATGTTGGGAATCTTGCCAAATGCACTTTCGTAGCGACCGATGTTTTCTTCCAAGGTTTGGAGCAGGCGCTTGGCATGTTGCGGCGTCATGATCACCCGCGAACGGAGCTTTCCTTGGGCCATTCCCGGAATGATCTGCACGAAGTCAATCAGAAATTCCGAAGGCGTATGGCCCACAATGGTGAAATTGCTGTAAACGCCACCGGCCATTTCGGCTGGAATCTCAATGTTGAGCTGATTTTGATTCTTATTTTTGTCGTCCATATCAGAAGCTGTATTTGATGCAAATCTAAGGAATCTTGGCCGAAAGGAAAGGATTTGTCAGGCTTGGCATGGTGCTTGCTGATGCAAAACAGTATTCGCCGGTTCAGTAAAATGCAGATTTGCGTGTAGATTCAACAAAGATTTCACCCTTATGAAAATGCGTATCCTGTTTTCCATTCTATTTTTCAGTGCCGTCGCTTTGACGGGCGGAAGTCTTCAAGCGCAGGCCGTCCAAAAAGGCAACGTGATGCTCGATGTGTACTATGGATTCCCAAATCTTACTACGGGTGTCTTGCGCGCAGTCGCGAAAAATGTGACCAATGATCCCGATTTGAAGGTTACCGGGATGGGGCCATTTGGTGCGAAGGCCTCCTACATGATTACCGATAACATCGGGCTAGGCTTGGATTTTTACTACGCGAGCTCCGGATTTGAGTACACCAACTCGGGAATTGATTCGACAGGCGCAGCATTCAGCTATCATTATAGCCTCAAAAATCCGCGTCCCCGTTTTTTGGCAAGGTTTGATTACCATTTCGGAAACTCCGAAATCGTGGATCTCTATGGCTCTGCGGGATTGGGTTACAGCGGTGCGAAATACAAGCTTGTCACGGATGATCCGATTTTTGACTTGTCCAACTATGCCCTCAGAGGAATACGCAGCCCGATTGCTTACCGCTTGGCATTCGGGACCAAAATTTACTTTGTCCAATATTTTGGTGTCACAGCAGAAATCGGACTTGGCGGCCCATTGCTGACGGTGGGGTTAAGCGGAAAATTCTAATTCCATTTCCTGAATGGGATGCCGGCAACTTAGGACATCCCCAATTCTGCCTTCAGGAATTTGCCGGTGAAGGATCCCTCAAATGCCGCAACCTTTTCAGGAGTCCCTTGTACCAGGATTCTTCCGCCGCCTGCACCGCCTTCCGGACCCAAGTCGATGACCCAATCGGCAACTTTGACAACGTCGAGGTTGTGTTCGATCACGACGATCGTATTTCCGCGATCGACCAAACGCTGTAAAACCTTGAGCAATACATCAATGTCTTGAAAGTGCAAGCCCGTCGTGGGCTCATCCAAAATGTAAATCGTGCTGCCTGTATCGCGTTTGCTGAGTTCGGTGGCAATTTTGACGCGCTGCGCTTCGCCGCCCGAAAGCGTCGTGGCTTGCTGCCCCAAAGTAAGATAGCCCAAGCCGACTTCTTCGAGCGTGACAAGTTTGCGCTTGATGCGCGGATGGGCCTCAAAAAATTCCACGGCCGCGGATATCGTCATGTTGAGGACATCGCTGATGCTTTTTCCTTTGTACCTGACTTCCAAGGTTTCACGGTTGTAACGCCGACCATGGCAGGATTCGCAGAGCACGTAAACATCTGGCAGGAAGTTCATTTCGATCGTCTGCATGCCGGCGCCTTCGCATTCCTCGCAGCGGCCACCCTTGACGTTGAAGCTGAATCGGCCGCTTTGGTAGCCGCGGATTTTTGCCTCGGGAAGCTGCGTAAAAAAGTCTCGGATGAAGGTGAACACTCCTGTATAGGTCGCAGGATTGCTCCGCGGTGTGCGCCCGATCGGCGATTGATCGATTTCAATGACCTTGGTAACCAATTCCAGCCCTTCGATGTCGCGGTAAGGCATCGGCTTTTTCCGGGAATTGAAGAAATGCTGGTTCAATATCGGATACAGCGTTTCGTTGATCAACGTAGATTTTCCCGATCCAGAAACCCCTGAAATGCAGACAAATAGCCCGAGCGGCAACCAAAGGTCGACATTCTTCAGGTTGTTGCCGGTCGCGCCATGCACGATCAGCATGTTTTCCTGAATGGGTTCTCTGCGCTTTTTGGGAATGGCGATTTGGCGTTTTCCACCTAAATATTCGGCCGTTGCCGAATTCGGGTGGTTCAGAATCTCCTTTGGAGTGCCTTGGGCGACAATTTCTCCGCCGTGGATGCCCGCACCCGGTCCCAAGTCGATGACATAGTCACTTGCAAGCATCATGTCTTTGTCGTGCTCGACGACCAACACGGAATTCCCGAGGTCGCGCAGGCGCAGCAAGGATTTGATCAAGCGCTCATTGTCACGCTGATGCAGGCCAATGCTCGGCTCATCCAAAATGTACAGTACGCCCACCAATTGGGAACCAATCTGTGTCGCCAAGCGGATGCGCTGCGCCTCTCCCCCACTCAACGTCCTTGCCGAACGGTCAAGGTCGAGGTAACCGAGTCCGACTTCCAATAGAAAGTCGAGGCGCTTGTTGATTTCCTTCATCACTTCCGTGCCGATGGTCGCTTGCCGGTCGCTCAGGCGCTCGGGCAAGGTTTCCATCCACTGTCGCAGGGTGTTGATGTCCATCCTTGCGACTTCCATGATGTTTTTTTCATCGAGCCGGTAATACAGGCTTTCCTGTTTCAGGCGTTTGCCTTCGCATGTGGGGCAGGTTGCGATCCGCATGAACTCTTCTGCCCAAGTCTTGATCTTCTCCGACTGCGAATTGTTGTAGGATTCTTCGATAAAGGCAACGATCCCATCGTATTTGAAGCCGCCCTTGGTGATGGATTTGTCTTCAGGAAGGGCATCCGGACCACGGAGAATGTAATCCTTGGCGATTTGCGGCAAGTCTTTCCAAGGCGTTGCCAAGGAAAAATCGAAGTGCTTGGCAATCTTCCGAAGCTGCTGAAACATCCATATATCGCGAAATTCGCCCAAAGGCCCGATGGCGCCACGGTTGATGCTCAGACTTTCATCCGGCACGAGCGATTCGACATCGACCTCATTGACAACGGCCAAACCTGAGCAAGTCGGGCAAGCACCATACGGCGAATTGAACGAAAACGTATTCGGTGAAGGTTCGTCGTAACTGAGTCCACTGTCGGGGTCCATCAGGTTGCGACTGAACCAAGCGATGGTACCGGTTTCGTGGTCCTGAATGAGCATGGAACCTTCGCCGGTCGTCATGGCGAGGTGGATGCTGTCTTCCAAGCGCTTGGGGTCGCTTCCCGCAAGCACGCGGTCGATCACTAATTCGATGTCGTGGATCACATAGCGATCCAACTTCATGCCCTTTTTGATGTCCTGAATTTCGCCGTCGATGCGCACCTTGGTGAATCCCTGTTTGGAAAGGGTTTCAAACAATTCACGGTAGTGGCCTTTCCTGCCTTTCACGAGTGGGGCGAGGATGATGATTTTCTTGCCGAGGAAGCTTTTTTCAATGGTTTTGATGATCTCCTGATCGGTCATCTTTACCATCCGTTTGCCGGACACGTGGCTGTAGGCATCGGCGGTCCTAGCAAAAAACAAACGAAAGAGGTCATAGACTTCGGTCACCGTCCCCACCGTTGAACGCGGATTCCGGCTCGTAGTTTTTTGTTCGATGGCGATCACAGGACTGAGTCCGTCGATTTTATCGACATCCGGTGCGCGGAGATTGCCGATGAACTGCCGTGCGTACGCAGAGAAGCTCTCGAGATATCGGCGCTGCCCTTCCGCATGGATCGTATCAAAGGCAATGGAGCTCTTTCCAGAACCGCTGACACCTGTAATCACCACGAGTTGGTCGCGTGGAATTTGAAGGTCGATGTTTTTGAGATTGTGCTCGCGGGCACCCCATATTTCAATAAAGTCCTCTGCCATGAATTCTTAAACCTATTTTCCCCCTTTTTGCTTTTTCTTCTTCGTGGGAGTTGACGTTTTTGCGGGTGCTTTCTCAGTTGGGTCAGCATCTAAACCACTGCCACCGTGGGGAGAAGGTGGCAAACTGTCCAAAGTAATGCTGTCAGATAAAATTCGTGGGATCAATTCTTGGCCCTGATCTTCGGCACTGCCCGGCTTCGGAACCTTGATACGGTAGGATTTCTGCGGTTCTCCTTCCTTTGCCTTTGGAATGATAAGCTTGTCTCCTAAAATCCAAGGATTCAAGACCCGCACAGATTTGTAGGTAGTACCTTGGGTCAGTGACCAATCAATCAGGTCGGGAATCGTCGTGTCGACGGTCATCAAATTGTACTGCAAAGGTGCGTAAAGTTGATGCTTGGCAATTTCAAACCCGTGGACGACAGGCTCTTCCAGAATGGTTTTGATCGCCAATATGGCAAAAACGTAGGACGATGTCTCACGGTTAAGGTACAAGTCATAGTAACTGTTCACACGCTGACGGTCCATTTGCTTGCGCAATCCGCCCATGCCCATGTTGTAGCTCGCCGCAACCAAGGTCCAATTGTGGAAAATTTTGTGGGCATCTTTCAGGTATTGGCAGGCCGCTTCCGTGCTTTTGATGGGGTCAAAACGCTCATCGACTTGCTCGGAAACTTCCAATCCATACACCTTTGCCGTGCCTTCCAAAAATTGCCAGAAGCCTTTGGCACCTGCCGGCGAACTGGCATTGGTCAGGTGGCTTTCAGCGATGCAGAGGTAGAAAAAGTCTTCGGGGATGCCCTGCTTCCGAAGAATGGCAGAAATTTCTGGTCTCCAGCGCGCGGCGCGACGAATGTTCATGATTGTCGCACTGTGCAGGAAACTGTACTTCACCATTTCCTGATCAAAGCGCTCCTTCACCTCAAAATCGCGAAGGGGAACCATTTCTCCAGCAAAATTCAGATTGCTGGGTGGATCCAAAGAAAGCATCGTGGCATGGGAACCCAAACTTTTCAGGCTGTTGTTGCCACCACTTTGCACCGAACCGATCAGTACGATGCTGCCACCCAAGAGGAGGAACGGAAAGAGAAAATATAAAATCTTGGAGCGTAACGTCTTCATCGTACTGCGGGAAATTCGATTTCCTGCAAAGATACGCTCAGAAGTTGGGTCGCAAAAGGTGCTGTTTGTAAAATTCAGTGATGTAGGCAACAGCGTCCTCTGCAGTATCCACCACGTGAAACAGGAACATGTCTTGTGGGCTGATGTTTCCCACCTGCTCCAAAACCACCGTTTTCAACCATTCGACCAGGCCACCCCAGAAATCGGTGCCTACCAAAACGACCGGGAAGCGGGTGATTTTTCGTGTTTGAATCAGTGTGAGTGCCTCAAACAACTCATCCATCGTCCCGAATCCACCGGGCAGCACCACAAATCCTTGCGCGTACTTGACAAACATGACCTTGCGCACAAAGAAGTAGTTGAAGTCGATGATCTTGTCACGGTCCACAAAAGGATTGCTACCTTGCTCGAAAGGCAACTCGATGTTGAGGCCGACAGATGAACCACCGCCTTCTTGAGCACCTTTGTTGGCAGCTTCCATGATACCCGGACCACCTCCGGTGATCACACCGAAGCCTGCGTCGGTGAGTTTGTGGGCTACCTCGACACCTAGTTTATAGTATTTGTGATCAGGCTGCGTCCTTGCAGAACCAAACACAGACACGCAAGGGCCGATTTCACTGAGGGTCTCAAAACCTTCGACAAACTCCGCCATGATACGGAAGATCGTCCATGTATCTTTGCCGCGTTTGTCGGTCCAATCGCGGGTTCTTTTCGAGAAATTCTGCTTCATCTGCATACAACTTTGGCGCAATCGGGGAATAAACAGGTGAATGGAATGCCATTCCTCCCGAAAGCGGGGGGTAAATCTAGGAATATTCAGTTGGAAATAGCAAAAATGATTTGTAAGGTTGCCAAAAGTGGAGGAAGATG
This sequence comes from Bacteroidota bacterium, assembly GCA_016718825.1. Taxonomy (NCBI): domain Bacteria; kingdom Pseudomonadati; phylum Bacteroidota; species Bacteroidota bacterium. Next base: position 68,926 of record JADKCL010000010.1, read on the forward strand.
AAGAATTCTGCCCGAAGACTCCTGTTCAAAAGATACACTGCGTTCGGTTGGACCGCGCTATCTTTAATGGTATCATCAATTCAGGCCTGCAATTCATCAAAATCACCTGTATTTGATGAAGACGCCAAGAACAAAGTTGTAGCCGAAGCGACAGCATTTTTGCAGGATTACTATGCTGCAGTCTGCGAAGATGGGCTGCAACGGGAATTTGAGTTTCTGGACAGCACTTCTGATTTCCATTGGAAGCCTTTGGGCACGGAAAAGGTACTGACGTACGACACGATTTCTGCGATGGTGCGTCGCAACATGCAGGCGATCGATTCAACGTGTCCGACATGGACGGAACTAACGGTCACTGCCACGGCCAATGATTCCGCGCATTACGAAGGCAAGCTGCATTCCTGGACCGCGACTGTAGATGGCGATACGATTTCGGAGGACTTTGAGGAGGTGGGAAACCTGATCAAAAGGCAAGGCCGATGGTGGCTGTTGAATGGCGAGACGAAGGCCAAACTTTAGTGCATTTCCGCAGGCATTTCAAATCTGGTTCCACGCAACGGGCTGTCAATATACAAGCGTCGAAGCGCGGTTCGTGCATTCCAAAATCGATTTCTATTTGCCTGCATTTCAATTGATTATGCATGGCTCAGATGGCGCAAATTCGCACACGAAACCACAGTCATAATTGACTGATATACAGTATTTTAAAAACATCTTTCATCTCCAACTTTCCCTCGATTCTTTGACACGAGATGTCAAAGGGCCTACGTAAATTAGTATAAGAAAAGGAAGGGGAAACAGCCACGTCGGATGCGACTCCAACCTTAGGAAATTTAAGAATCAAAATATTATGTTTACTCAAAATGCGATCGCTCAGCGTTTGTGGAACCGTATTGCCCGTGCCCAACGCAAAATCCAAAAGTCGATGATCAAAAAAGCTGACGAATTGCGGCTTTCCTTGCTCACAATCGACATGATGGTCGTTATTCGCGAAAACGAAAAAGTCGCAATCTCCAACATTTTGCCACAAATCCGTCCGATTCCTGGACAATTGACGGATTTTGCTTTGCTCTATTTGGATTTGCCACAATCCAATTTCGTCGCCGGATTTTATCGTCTGCAAATCGCTGTCGATAATATGCAACAGATTGTCCAACAGGCAGTTCTTGTGGACGAAAATGGCGAATTCGTGCAAAATCTGCGCTATTATGCGATGGATATCTTTGCACCAATTGCGGGAACGAAAAAAGTTCCAGCCAAAAAGCTGCCGATTTTCGAAACCTTCAACAAGTCCAACGAGACCTACATCATTGGCGGCACACACGCTGATGGTCAAGCATTTGCAATCGCCCTGTAAGGCTTATTGCATTTCCATTCCAAGCAGGATTCCCGAATTGGGAGATCCTGCTTTTTTTCGTGCCGAAAAAATGGATAAAATTCGGAATTGGATTACTTCTGATTGCGCATCAACGCTGGGTAATCCGTTTCAATCCCGTCCACACCTTTGCGGGTCAGCTTTTCCATGCGCTTGGGACTGTTGACAGTCCAAACCATCAAGGATTTGCCCCGCGCGTGGAAACGTTTGATCATGGACTTGCGGACGAACCGGTGATGGTAAATCAATCCATCCACGAAGTCTATTTTCTTCGGATTTCCCCAATACAATTTTGTTCCCAAGTACCAAGGCAACAATGTGAGATTCGAAACCAGCAATTGATGGACCACAATCTCTGAATCCAAATGATGAATATTGCGCAAGGCCTCGGTGTCAAAACTGATGACCTGCGCCCATTCTTCGGCATGTTTTGCGTGAATCAAATCGACAATTCGCCGCTCAATTCCTGGATAATCGCCACCTGCTTTGAGTTCGATCCAAAGTTTGTGTTTGCCGTCTACCAAATCCAGAACCTCTGCAAGGGTCGGGATCTTTTCACCTTGAAATTCGGGCCCAAACCAAGCTCCCGCATCCAATTTCCTGATCTCTGCGAATGTAGTTTGATCGATGCGGCCATGGCCATCGGTACAGCGGTCCAAGGTCTCGTCATGGCTCACAACCACAACAGAATCAGCTGTTTGATGTACGTCGATTTCCAAATATTCGACATTGAATTTCATTCCCGCGCGGACGGCTGCAAGCGTATTTTCAGGTGCGAGCCCACGCCCGCCCCGGTGCGCAATACAAGCGACCTGCGTCTGCGCAAAGCCAGCGACAGACAAGCAAACGATGAAAGCCATTGTGGCTACAAGTTCTTTTCCAGCCGCCTTCATGCTCAATTCTCCGAACGCAATTCCAGCAAAACAACATTTTCCACGTGGCTCGTCTGCGGGAACATGTCTACCGGCTGCGAAATCAAAACGTCGTATTTCGCGCTGAGCAATTGCAAGTCGCGCGCTTGCGTCGCCGGATTACAGCTCACGTACACAATGCGCGGCGCCGCGATTTCCAACAATTGTTGCACCACAGGTTCGTCCATGCCCGCGCGCGGCGGATCGGTGACGATGACGTCGGGACGGCCTTCGCGAGCCACAAATTCGGGCTTCAAAATGTCTTTCAAATTGCCGGAATAGAAGCTCAAATGATTCAATCCGTTCAACTTGCAGTTTTCGTAGGCATCCTTGACGGCGGAATCGACATATTCCACCCCTACCACCTTGTCTGCCAAGTCATTGATATAGATCCCAATGCTGCCTGCACCACAATACAAGTCGTAAATAATCCCTGTTTTTTCGCCGACGAAGTCCCGTACGACATCGTACAGGCGCTTGGCTTGTGTAGTATTGGTTTGAAAAAAACTTGTCGGGCTGATGCGGTATTTCCAAGGGCCCAAATGCTCAATAATTGACGCATTTCCCTTCCAAATACGTGGCTCCAAATCCGAAAAGGAGTCGTTCATTTTGGGATTGAAGATCCAGAGCAAGGACGTAATCTCCGGAAATTTGGCCGAAAGATGTTCAAAAAGGGCATTGACCGGTTCGATATCATCCTCTGCGACCAAAACCAGGACCATCAATTCGCCCGTTCCTTCACTTGTGCGAAACAAAACATTGCGGTAATAGCCGGTATGCGCCTTGATGTCGTACCATGTATCCTTGCGTGCACGTGTAAAATCACGGATTTCATTGCGGATGGCGTCGATCGCAGGCAGGTGCAAATGGCAGGTTTCAATCGGTATAATCTTGTCAAAAAACCTTGCAACATGGTAGCCGAGAGCGCCATTCCATTCGATCGGTTCACCCTTTTGCATTTGCTCGGCCGGGACCCATTGTTTGTTGCTGAAGGTGAATTCGACTTTGTTGCGGTAATTAAAGGGCGAAAGGCAACCCAAAATCGGCCGCGCCTCCCCTACCTGCAGATGCCCGATGCGGCGCAAGGCCTCGGTGACTTGCCGCTCCTTGTAAAACAGCTGCTTTTCGTAGCTCAAATTTTGCCATTTGCAGCCGCCGCAATCCCCAAAATGCTGACAGGTCGCCGCCACACGGTCTTCGGAAGGTTTGATCATCCGCTCGACGACGCCAACGGGAACCTTTTTTTCCTTGCCCGTCACACGCACGTCCACCAAGTCCCCCGGCACCGTTTTCTCCACAAAAACGACAAATTCGTCCTTGCGTCCAACGCCTTTGCCTTCGTGGGTGCAGTCGACGATGGGAACGGCTTCGACGATGTAGTGTTTCTTTTGGGGTTTTCTGGACATTTTCCGAACGATTTTGGGGGGCAAAAGTACGAAGAAATTGGTCGGATTGGGCGAAATACGGTCTGCGGTTGAAGAATTCAGATCAACCCAAAACGCCCCTTGCTTTTAGTCAGCCGGAGGCTGAATGCAGCATCGGCGTTGTGGCGGGACGCCACCGCCTCTTCTATCTCGCCACCGCCTCTTCAATATCGCCACCGCCTCAATCCACCTCAAAGTAGTTCAAGTCCTTGGAAAAGGTTTCCTTGACCATCAAAATCGCGAAGAGGGCGAGGCCCATGCAGACGCCGCCGACGATCAGCGCGCTCCAGATGCTGCTGTCCAGCCATTTGGCGAGGGCGGCGAAGCTCAGCGTGATCGGGACGACCGCACCACGAACGAAGTTCGGGACCGTCGTCGTCACTGTGCTGCGAATGTTGGTGCCGAATTGTTCGCTGGCAATCGTGACAAAAATGGCCCAGTAGCCGGTTGCCGTGCCGAGGAGGAAACACATAAAATAATACATGTTGGGACTGATGCCATTCGAAAAGAAGAGGAACAGCACCATCAACAAGGTACTCATGCCTATGAAAATCATGACCACTTTTCGGCGGCTACGCATGAATTGGCTCAGCAAGCCACTCATCAGGTCGCCGAAACTGAGCCCGAGATAGGAAAACATCACGGCCGAGCCGTTGGTAATCGTCGCTTTTCCGGCCGCATCGACCAAGCCCAAGGCGGGGGCAAATGTGTCTTGCGAGAGCGACACGAGCACCCCGATGATAAACCAAATCGGCAAGCCGATCATAATGCAATACAAGTATTTCAGCAGGTTGGCACGACTCCGAAACAGCATCAGGAAATCGCCTTTCTTCACCTTATTGGAGCTTTTCATGTCCTTGAACATGCCCGATTCGAGGGTTCCCGCACGCAAAAACAGCAAGCCGAGTCCCAGCAAACCGCCCACGATGTACACCACCTGCCAGTTTTGGAAAGCGTAGCCGGTCAATTCGGTGAGGCCGCGCGCCATGGCTTGTCCATTGCTGCCGACCAAGGCGGCAAAAACAGCTCCCATTGCCCCGAATGTCACAATAATCATGGTACCGTAGCCGCGTTTTTCCTTGGACATCGTCTCCGAAACGAGCGTGATGCCTGCGCCCAATTCGCCAGCGAGACCGATACCTGCGATGACGCGAACAGCCGCATAGACATTGATGTCCAAGGTGAAGGCATTCACGACATTCGCCAGGGAATAAAGCAGAATGGAGCCGAACAGCACGGATTTCCGGCCTTGTTTGTCGCCCCATATTCCCCAAAGCAGGCCCCCGAGGAGCATGCCGGTCATTTGCATATTAAAAAGGTAGATGCCGGTTTCCTTGAGTTGATCGGGCGTCCAACCCATGTTTTTGACGGCATTGATGTATTCGAGGCTCTCCTTTTTGACGACGTTGAAGAGTACGAGGTCATAGATGTCGACGAAGTAGCCGAGCGAAGCCACGATGATGAGCATCCATTGTTGCCGCTGCGAAAACCAAGCCCTGTCTTTTCCTAGATCTTCCATAGTTGTCGAAAAATGCAAAAACCTGAGCAAAAAGCAAGAAAAACCCCTTGTCAGCGTTGAGATTTTCGTTGCTTGGCCGAAATTGGATTATTTTCGCAGAAACTTCGATACAATGCAAAAGCAGTTGTTTGTCCTTTTCCTCGCGTTGCTGACCGTCGGGACAGCTTGGAGCCAATCCGCAAATTTCTCGCGTGCAGATAGCCTTCGCGGGAGTCTGCGGCCGGAACGCACCTGCTATGACGTGACGTTTTACGACCTCAAAGTCAAGGTTGATCCCACGACGAAGGCCATTTCGGGCAGCAATGAGATCCATTTCAAAGCAATCGCGGACTTCAGCAGCTTGCAGGTTGACCTGTTTGAGAACATGGGGCTTGACGAGGTGACATTCGAAGGGAACACGCTCAAAACCCGACGGGATGCGAATGCTGTTTTCATTGATTTTCCAAATCCGGTGAAAGCGGGACAATCGGGAAAAATGATGGTACGGTATTCCGGGACGCCGACTGCAGCCGCGCATGCGCCTTGGGATGGCGGGTTTGTCTGGGAAAAGGACAGCAACGGCAAACATTGGGTCGGTGTCGCCTGCGAAGGTACGGGTGCAAGCCTTTGGTGGCCGAACAAGGATTATCTGGGGGACGAACCGGATTCGATGCGGATCACCATCACCGCGCCCAAAGACCTGAAAGCAGTCGCCAATGGCAATCAGCGCAGCATCAAGGACATCGACGCCAATTGGACCGAAACCGAATGGTTTGTCTCCTACCCCATCAACAATTACAACGTCACGGTCAACATCGCCGACTACATTCAAATTCACGATACATTCCAAAATGCGTCCGGCACGCATGATCTCGACTACTATGTATTGCGCGAAAATGAGGCCAAAGCCATCAAACAGTTTGCGCAGGTCAAGCCCATGATGCGCGTTTACGAACGCCGCTTTGGCGAATATCCCTTCTGGAAAGACGGCTACGCCTTGGTCGAAACGCATTATTTGGGCATGGAGCACCAAGGTGCGGTCGCCTACGGGAATCATTACCGTCCCGGTTACGACGGCTACGACCCCCTGAACCTGAAATTCGACTACATCATCATCCACGAAACCGGCCACGAATGGTGGGGAAACAGCGTCAGTTGCAAGGACCACGCCGAACTGTGGATTCACGAAGGCTTCTGTACCTATGGGGAAGCTGTTTATGTCGAGGCCCTGTGGGACAAAGCCACAGCGATCCGGTATTTGCTCAATCAACGCCCAAATATCACCAACATGAGTCCGATTGTGGGTCCTTTGGGAGTTAATTTCCAGGATTGGGCGGGCTCAGACATGTATTACAAGGGCGCTTGGATGTTACATACGCTTCGCAATCAGGTGAATGACGACAAACTTTGGTGGGAAGCGCTCCACGATTTTGCCGTGGCATTCAAAATCAAAAACACGGATACGCAAGAGGTGATCGCTTGGTGGAACAACAAACTGGGCAAGGATTATACCTGGCTTTTCCGCGAATACCTTTACCATGCCAAGGCGCCCGTTTTGGTTTACGAAGCCAAGGCAAAAGGCAAAAATACCCAACTGAAAGTCCGTTGGGAGGCGAGCGAACCCGATTTCAGATTGCAGGTTCCGGTCGTTTTGGCGAATGGGGATTTGCAGTGGATCAGCCCTACGACCAAAAATCAAAAAATCACCGTGCCTGTGGCCTTTGCTGATTTCAAAATTGATGGCACTACTTGGTATGGGAAAATGCGGAATCTGAAAAAATAGTCTCCCGCCCCGAACGAATTTGACACTAGATTCTGTTCAAAAGTACAGTCCGAGCAAACATCGTTCACTCGGACTGCAATGAATTGGGATTGTAACACCGTTGACTTCGCAATGCAATTCTGCATCTACGAATAGTTTTAGGCAGGGTACGATTGTCAGACAAAGAGTATTTGACAACCTGCATCCCGTCCACGATTGTAGAAATCTCCGACCGTAAGCACGCCATCAAGATTGTCGATGAGGTCAGACTCTTTGAGGTGAAACATTTCCATCGCAAGCTTGCATGCCCAAAGCTTTACGCCGGAGGCACTCAAAATTTCCAGGAATTCACCCACGCCGGGCATGTCTAATTTGTCCATCTCTTTTTTGAGCATGGTTGTCGCCAAAGCCTCCATGCCGGGGAGCCCACCGAGCAATGTTGGTATGTGCATGGCTGGATTTCCGACCGTAGCTACATGCAAATGCTCAAGCTTGCTTCTTTGAATCGCCTCCAAACCGAAGAAAGTAAAAAACATCTCCGCTTCAATGCCTTCAGACCGGGCGCCATTGGCGAGGATGAAAGCAGCATATACGTTGTCAAGTGTGGCTTTGGAAAGGATGATGAGCATCCGTTTCAATCCACCTTCGTTGCCGTTGTTCTCGTTCATACTATTGGAATTTGAAAATTAAATACAGCTTGCGGGCTTTGGAATTCCGGCAATTTTGGATGCCGTTTTCAGTGGGCCTTGGGGAAAAAGGGCGTAAAACTCTTTGATGTCGACTACGCCACTGCCTCCCACCTTCCGGATGCTGAGTGCAACGTTGTTTTGGTGTTCCCTCTGAAGCCACTTCAAAACTTCCCAATGCCTTGGCGTCAGCGCAATATTGGACTCTGCTGCCAATGCCTCACTGACTTCCGGGGTCCATTGCGCAAAGTTGGTCAGGTATCCTTCCTGATTTACACTGATTACTTTTCCTGCGATTGTCTTTTCCATAATGATATTTTGCACTTAATCGAAATGTTTTCCTGATTCCTGCATGGTGGTGGACACGAATGGAATGTGGGTGCCTTTGAGCAACATATTCCAATAAATCCACCTGAATGCCATCTTGCCCATATGGTTCATCCGGCTCTCCTTGAGCAACCGCAATGGACCGACTCCCGGAAAGGGAAATGTACCTTCCACCGGCTCGTGGGTGTAATTGAAGTCGATCAGCAAGGCTTTGCCGTTTCCTGTTTCGACAAAACAGTTGGCGTGCCCGTCAAAATCTTCCTTCAAAGGCTCTCCTTTGGTATATCGAATGATATTCTCCGTCAAAATTTCTGCTTCAAAGTGGGTTACCGAACCTGCTTTTGAAGCCGGAATGTCGGTGGCATCGCCCAATACAAAAACGTTGGCGAAAGCCTTGGATTGCAAGGTACCTTTATTCGTAGGGATGAAATTCAATTCATCTCCCATTCCAGACCTTGCGATCATCTCATCCCCTTTGTTGGTCGGGACCGTTACGAGCAAGTCAAACTCCAATTCCCGTCCGCCATAGTCCACGATCTTCTTTGCGTCATTGTCGACATGCTCGATTGCAAAATCGGACTCGATGTGAATGTTTTTGTCGGTGAGCAGGTGCGTCAAGGCCTCGGTGGCTTTGGGTTTTGTGAATGCGCCGCTCAAGGGGGTGACATAGGTGATTTCGACCTTGTCACGCATGTGCTTGTTCTTGAAGAAGCTATCTGAAAGGAAAGAAAATTCCAATGGAGCCACGGGACATTTGATGGGCATTTCAGTCACATGGACGAGCAATTTGCCGCCTTCCCAATTTTTGAGTTTGTCTCTGAGGGCAAGCGCACCTTCGAAGGTATAAAAGTCAAAAACGGATTTCTGCCATTCCTTTCCTTTCATTCCCTCGGTTTCTTCCGGAGCGATTTTGCAACCCGTGGCAATAATCAAGATATCGAAATGCAAGCGATCGCCATTGGTCATCAAGACGTGGTTTTCAGCTGCGACAATCCGGTCAATCCGATCTTTGATCAGGTTCACACCCTCCGGAATGAAGTCGGCAATGGGTTTGATGATATCTTCAGGACCATAGATCCCAAACGGTAAAAACAAATATCCGGGCTGATAATAGTGTCCCTCCCGTTCGTCGACGATGTCGATTTCCCAATCGTAACGTGGCAAACGCTGCCGAAGATGGTTGGCCATCATCGTGCCTCCCGTTCCAGCTCCCAATATCAATATGCGACCTTTCATACAATTTTTGATTTCGATGACCAAATCTATCGGCCGAGGAATGCCCCAAATTTGACCCGTGACAGGTTTTTGAATGACTATCATCAGGAATTGCATCAACTTCGGCACGGGCGTACGAGGTTATTCTTGCAACATCCTAATCCACAGGCAATTGCGAAGTGCCCCTTTGACAGTTTGATTCTGTAACTATGGTTACATAAAGGTGAACTTTTGGATAGAATCAACGAGGGATTGGCTGGCCCTTGGTTCACGACGACAAGATTTGACAACGACAGAAATGGGCTAATACCGGGAGCGTTGCACGATTTCATTTTCGTCGATTCTTCCGCGTCTGAAAGATTCTGCGGCAATTGCAACCTTTTCGGCACTGGAAAGCGTCATCACTATAGGCTTGATTTGAGGAATAATTATCGATTTAGTGAACAGGCCGGGAAGGATTCAGCCATGAGAAGCTACCTGCGCATCCAACAGGATTCGAGGATAATTTTCCCGTAAGAATCCGCTTGGAATAGAAGCAAACGAGGCCCAACCTGCAATCTGGCATTGCGTAAACAGAGGTATGAAAACGCCACAAGATTTGTCCAACTTGCTTATTACGTCCAGCGGTCTGTTGGTTTTGCTGGCAGAACGCGATTTTGAAATCATGGGTGTCCGCGAAAATGGCGGCGACCTCAGCTTCAAAGTCCGAACATAATTGAATACAGTCATTGATTTGACTGCGTAGCTTTAGAATAGATTCGTTCAAAATAAAAAAGGCATCCGCGTGATTACGGATGCCTTTTTCATTTGGGTCTTGCGACGAATCAATCGACGTGCTGAACAGTTCCGGAGCCGGTGGTTGTCACGTTGACGGTTGGGGTACCTTTGTAACGGACATTGCCCGAACCTGAAATATTCACCGTCAGACTTTGTGCTGCATTGATTTCGCAGTTACCTGATCCTGAGATCGTGATACTTCCTGTTTGTGCAAACAAATCAAAGGCGAAGATGCTTCCTGAGCCAGTAATTTCAGCATCCAACGATCCGGCCAATCCCCGCAAACGCGTATCACCACTGCCGGTGATACTCGTATGCACGTCCTGCGCTTGTGTATACAAGCTAATGTCTCCTGAACCCGCAATGCTCGTCTCGACATGCGTGGCATTTGCAAGCAGTGAAATGCTGCCGGAACCCGCAATGGAAACCTTCAGGTTTTCTAGGCCTACAAAGGTGTCGGTTCCGGTGATGCTCCCGCTGCCGGCAATCGTGGCTTCTTTGAGTTCTGGAATTGTAATCTCGATGCTCAAATCCCCTTCTTTGCGTACACAATCGTCGAATTTGATTCGCCATACGCCATCTACTACGTTGCGCTCGATGTTGTCAATGATGTTTTGCGCTCCGGTGATTTTCACCTCTTGCACGTCGCCTTTGTGGATGACCACATCGCTCGCAATATCAAGCCGCACTCCTTGAAATTCGGGAACTGGAATGGTGACGGTAACATTGTCTCCTTTTGGGGCCATACAAAACGGACCGCCGTTGCAACCTGCAATTGCCAAGGCCAAGATGACCACAAGCATGGAAAGGGAACTAATTTTCAAATTTTTCATCTTATTAATCTGATAAATGAAATACTGGGTTTTGCTCTTAAGACAATTGAAATGCTGGATACCCGTATTCATGTTTCAATTATTTTTTAAAATTTTTAAGCCTTGGGAAAATTCGAATAAAAGCACACAATCATGAATCATCCGAATCATCCAAAAACCTGATTTTAGTCATGAAATATCAAAGCAATATCCTGAAGATCAACCCTTCTCTGCGTTGTCTTCGGATGGCTTTTTATACAACAATATACGCAATCCAGCTTGGTAGCCTAGCCACATTTGGGTGCGTGTACGTGCGCCATCGTTGCGCCAAATCGGATTTGCACCCAAATCGGATTTGAATTCGCCGAGGCCGTTTTGTGGATTGGTAATTTGGAGGTTCAGTGCGGCGCCGCCAAACAATTCAATGTGATCGCCGAGCGGAATTCCAAGGCTGAGGCGGGTCGGAATCCACAGATTTAACCTTCCCGGCCCAAGGGCCTCTTCAATCACGTCGTTGCAGGTCGCTTCCAAGCCGATATTCAGCGGTCCCAATTGCACCGAGGTACCCAAACCTGCGCCGTAGGTCAAGGCAAAATGCCCGGGGCCAAAGCGGTAGCCTGCCGTGAGAATATTGTAAAATTGGCTACGGCCCGTTTTGTAGCTAATGGCTGCTTGGGCCACGTCATTCGAAGAAATCTCAACAATGCGGTAACCCTTTTTGACGAGATTGACCAAGCCGATCAAGGCGCCGCCGACCGAATCTGCGATGTTGACCAAGCCAATTTGGCAACCGTTGACGATTTTGGCTTTGTTGACAATGCCGGCGATTTGGGATTTTGCAACGTTGCCTTTGGCGATATTGGCGATGCCTGCAATCTGAAATCCGCCGACGTCACCGTTCGCGTGGTTGGTGATGCCGCCGATTTGGAATCCGCCGACATTGCCGCGCGAAATATTATTGATTCCGCCCAATTGAAAGCCTGCGACATCTCCGGCAGCATAGTTGGAAATTCCGCCGATTTGAAATCCGCCGACTTTACCCTTGGCTTGGTTGAAAATTCCGCCGATTTGGAAGCCGCCGATGTTGTGACCGAAATTGTAAATCCCGCCGATTTGAATCTTGTTCACGTCTGCCGGCACGTAGTTGACCATCCCTGCAGCTTGAATTCCGCGGACGGGATTGGGCACGTAGTTCATGATCCCTGCAACCTGCAGTCCATTCACTTCGCCCTTGACGTAGTTGAGAATGCCGCCGACCTGCATCCCTTTCACATTCCCCCCGACAATGTTGACCAAGCCGCCGACTTGCACGCCTTTGACATTGGCGCGGTCGATATTGGCCAAGCCGCCGACTTCCAAGCCATTGACGCCGTTGGCGTAGCCTGCAAGGATATTGATGGAGATGTTGTTGTCCATGCCGCCGCTGAGCAGCTTGTTGGTCCCGATCGCCGGCACAAGCGAAATCTGAAAGGGAAAACTCTCGAGCCTTTGGGCGATGTTTTCGGCAAGGAATCGCTGCTTTTCGGGGACGAACAATTCGACCAAAGGCAAGGATTCCTGCGCCTTGAGGCCGACGCTTGTGACCGGGCGCGATGCCAAAGGGTTCGCAAAACCGGGAATCGGCTGCAAACCAACGGTCAAGCTACCCATCCGGATCGGATTCACGACCAATACCGTGTCGCGGTAGCCTCTTTTGCTGAAGGACAATTCGACCTGATGCAAGTTGCCGGGAACAGTGATGGCATAGTGCCCTTGCGGATCGGTGAGGACGGAAGTGCGTTTGGCGGTTTCAAAAACGGTGGCAAACCGCACTTTTTCGCCGGAAACAGCATCGATCAAATAGCCGCTGATGTCGCGGTTTTTGGGCATTTCCTCGATTTTGGACAATGGCTTCGTCGCGCGAATCACGATGTGGTTTCCGACCGATTGCGATTCGAAGCGCGGCCCCAGAAGCATTTCATTGACCACACGCACATGCTGATTGCGCACATGCAGGCTCAGCACGCTGTCCAACGGCAGAATTTTAGGATTATAGGAGTAGCTGAACCGCCCTTGCTGCTCGACTTGGGCCAAGGCGTCGTCCAACCTGCTATTCTCAAGGTCCAGGCTGATGCGGCGGTTCAACGGATTTTGCTGCGCCAAAAGGACATTCGAAGCGCAGAAAAAGAGGAGAATGAACCCCAAGCAAAGGCGAAATGGTATTCTAGCCAACCCATTGAAGGATTGTTTGGCCGGCAGCAGAATCCCATGGAAGAAATCCGAATTCAAATCAATTGCAGCCTGCTCCTTGAAGTTGGTAGTGCTTCTCATCGCGGATGATCTCAAGATTAAACGTGGCTGCAATCACCTCGAGTGCAGCGGCAATGGAAGGCTTTTCAAACGTGGTGGTGAGGGCGCAGCGTCCGACGGCATCATTGCCGAGTACGATACTGTCGCCGAGAACCGCATTCAACTTTGCAACGACTTGCGTCAATGGCTGATCGCGGAAGACTAGCTTTTTGGTCTTCCAAAACAAGGCGTTTTCCACCTCGCCCTGCTCCTGCCGGATGCGCTTGGCCTTGCCGTCGTAGCTTCCTGCTTTGCCGGCCTGCAACAGCAGCTTTTGCCGTGGCTTTCCCTCCAAACTGTCGGCTTCACTCAATTCGACCGTACCGGTTTGAACGTCGACTTTGACGTTGTCGCCGCGTGCGCTCAAATTGAACGAAGTCCCGAGCACCCGCACATCCGCCGCGCCGGCATGGATGCGAAACGGATGTTGAGGATCATGCGCAACTTCAAAAAAGGCTTCGCCTTCGAGCTGCACCTGTCTTTCCTTGCCGGCAAATTTCAGCGGGTAGGTCAATCGGCTGTGTGCATTGAGGGTCACCATCGTACCGTCGGGCAGCGTATCCGTGAGCAAATAGTCCCCGGAATCCAGCGTGGCGAGTTGCGTCTCGGGTAACTTGGAGTAATGGTTGAGCACGAGCACCAAGCCGATGCTCACGACAAAAGCCACGGCAGCAGCAATCCGGATGAACCACATCGTCGGCGAACGGCGCACCATTTTGCGAATCTCGGCCGACTTGACATCCTCGATATGCATTTTTACACGCTCCCAAGCGGCCTCAACATCGACGGGCATCGGCTCCCCGGCATCCATGGACTGCAACCAAATTTCCTGCAAGGCCTCCAGAATCCGCTCATTTTCAGGCGAAACTGCCAACCATTGCTCCACCAAGCCGATTTCCTCCGTTGAGCATTCGCCCCCGAGGTACCTGCCGAGCAGTTCATAGTTGACGCCACCTTCGTTCAAGCCTTCCATTGTTTTCACCTTATAGACAACGTTGCGTTCCGATACCCGTATCCGTTTTATTCTTTTTAATGAAAAAATTCAATTCCCAGCCAAGCGACCATCACGGGAAGCCATTCAGCCAGAATTTGCCGCAAGATTTTTAATGCCTTCCCAATCTGTACCTCGACCGTTCGGGGCGAAAGCTGAAGTTTGGCGGCAATTTCATCGTATTTCAATCCTTCGAATCTGCTCATCTTGAAAATCTCCCCGCATCGATCGGGCAATTCATTGATTGCCAATTGAATTCGCGCTTGCAACTCAGCGGCCTCCAACTCCTCCGACGGCTCGGGCGCCATCTGCACGGGAAGGTTGCGCGCGTAGTCAGAATGCCGATCCCGGACGTTTTGGTGCTTCAGGTGGTTGAGACAGCTGTTGCGAATGGCCGTGAAGAGATAGCTGCGAATGGAATTTTCAGGATTCAGACTTTCCCGCTTGTCCCACAATTGCGTAAACAGCTCTTGCACAAGCTCTTCGGCAACGACGGCATCCTTCACAAATTTGCGCGCAAAACCGCAGAGGATGCCATAATGCTCCCTGAAAAGACCTTCGAAGGCACTTTCATCTCCAGCCTTTATCAGCGAAAACTTATCTTTTTCGTCGGCAGTCAAATCGGGGTGATCATGCGGCAAACCTACGCAATTCCCAGAAATTCGCGTATATCGCAATTGAAATGATGGAAGTGAACGCGATCAACAAGGCTGTAAAGGAGTTACTGGACAAATTGGTCACGGATCTTCCCGGCTATCGGTGGGATTCGTTATGTGCCTTCAGTGACGGGATGGGAAAAACCTTGATCGAGTTGAATATTTTCCGTCGTGATGGTCAAGAAGCTGCGGGTCGCATTGCCTATCAATTGGAGACGGGCGAAGTTCACAGGTTTCAATACACGCCGATCAAGGACAATGCGCCCGAAATGATCGTTGACTTTTTGCTCGACGTTTACAATTTTGAGAAGCGGATGTCGGATGCAGGTGCTAGCCTTTGTTGAAAGGGGGCCTTGCTGTATTTTTGCACCAAGATCTGTGAGCTGATCAGATTCAATTTTCAAAATTTTGAAGAATTGTTTAAACACTATTCATGTTTGAAAGTTTACATCCAAAAAAGATAGCTTTACTATCAACACAAAACTAAAGGATACTTTATGGCTGAATACAGCTCGAGTTCAAACGGAGGCATGAGTCCACTGCGGCGGTTTGGGCGGCTTGTCTCCACCGAACGTAGAGACATCATCAACATTTACATTTTTGCAATCTTTGCGGGATTGATCAGCCTGTCGCTTCCCTTGGGAATTCAGGCAATTTTCAATTTCGTGAGCGGAGGTGCAATCACCACCTCATGGGTAGTGCTGGTTGCAGTCGTGATCATCGGAGTACTCGGTAACGGTTTGCTTCAGATTGTGCAAATTTTCATCACGGAGCGCATTCAACAGCGAATTTTCACCCATAGTGCATTCGAATTTGCGTACCGGTTGCCAAGGATGCGGGTGGAGTCCCTGCGCGGTCAATATGCACCGGAGCTTGTGAACCGATTTTTTGACACGTTGACGATTCAAAAGGGATTCAGCAAAATCTTGCTTGACTTCAGCACCTCGTCTCTGCAGATCGTCTTCGGCCTGATTTTGCTCTCCTTCTACCATCCCTTCTTCATTTTGTTCAGTCTGACCTTGCTCGGCTTGCTTGTGCTCGTGATGCGTGTTGCAGGACCTTACGGACTTCGGACGAGCCTGGAAGAATCCAAGTACAAATACAAAGTGGTGTTTTGGCTTGAGGAAATGGCGCGGGCAATGGAGTCCTTCAAACTTGCAGGAGCTACGCGACTTCCATTGGAAAAGACCGACAAGATGGTTGGGAATTATCTCGATGCACGCAACAAGCACTTTAAAGTCTTGGTCGTAGAATATGGCGTTATCCTGGCTTTCAAAGTGTTGATCATTGCTGCGATGCTGATCATCGGCAGCTTGCTGGTTTTCTCAAATGCCCTCAATGTCGGGCAGTTTGTAGCCATGGAGATCGTGGTGATTCTGCTCTTGAATGCCGTGGAGAAGCTCATTTTAAGTGTGGAGAACATCTATGATGTCTTAACGGCCTTGGAGAAGATCGGGAGTGTCACCGACCTTCCCCTTGAATCGGAAAAAGGTGAATTGGTACCGTTTGCGGAGGGCCCACAAGGCTTGTCGTTGAGTTTGGAGGGCGTTAGCCTTCAATTTCCCGACCAACGCTATGCGGTGCTGGACAAAATCAATTTGAAGGTTGCTGCAGGCAGTCGCACCAACATCGTCACGACGGACGACAGCTTTGTGGCCCACTTTTTCAGGCTGCTCACAGGATTTTACAACGGTTATCAGGGCACCATCACCTTTAATGGGTTGCCCTTGCAAAACATCAACCTCGAGGATCTGCGGCACCACATTGCAGGCTATTCGACACTTCAAGAAATATTTGAGGGAAGCCTGCTTGAAAATATCACACTTGGAATCAAGGGAGTGACCGTGGAGCGGGTGATCGGATTGCTGCAAGCGGTGGGCTTGGAGGAATTTATCGGAGAAGAACGCCTTGGCTTGGATAGCCCCTTGCAATCCGGGGTCAACGGTTTGCCTGAAATCGTAAGGCGGAAGATCATTTTAGCAAGAACGCTTGCAACCCACCCCTCACTCCTGCTGCTCAATCAACCTTTTGAGGGATTGAACTTCGCCGAAAGACAATCGTTCATCGCCTATTTGGACAAACATCTGAAAGGAAGTACGGTAATTTTGGCCACTTTCAGACCTGAAGATTGCCAATTTGGGCAGGAGACTTACATTGTTCATCAACATTCCCTTCACAGCTCCAACATCTGACAGTCATGCTCAACATTTCAACTGAAAGAATTGCACATCGGGTTGCGACCGAAAACTTGAAGTCGATCGCACGTGTTTCGCCCGAGCGACGCACAAGGCAAATCGCAATGGTGGGCCTGATTTTTGTCGGCGTTGCCGTCTGTCTGATGTTTGTGCCATGGACACAAACAATTGACAGCCAAGGCGCCATCACCACGCTGAAGCCTGAACATCGCCCACAAACCATCCATAGCACGATTGCCGGTCGCATCGAGCGCTGGTATGTGCAGGAGGGTGGGTTTGTCAAAAAGGGAGACACCATCCTGCACCTCTCGGAGATCAAAGACGACTATTTTGATCCGCAGTTGCTCGGTCGTACGCAGGCGCAGATTCAGGCAAAAAGCTCGTCTGTGAGCAGTTATCAAGGCAAGGCGGGCGCACTCGATCGTCAAGTGGCTGCCTTGGTTGAAAGTAGAACCATCAAACTGCAGCAGGCCAACAACAAGATCCGGCAATCAAATCTGAAAATCGCGAGCGATTCCATCAGCTGGCAGGCCGCGAAAACGAATCTTGACATCGCGGAAAAGCAATATGAGCGTATGACGCAACTTTACAAAGCAGGCCTCAAATCGCTCACGGATCTGGAATCCAGGCAGTTGAAATTACAGGAAACCCAGGCCAAGGCGATTGCCGATGAAAACAAATTGCTTACGAGTCGCAATGAATTGCTCAATGCGATTGCTGATCTGCGTGGCATTGAAAATGAGTACGCAGACAAAATTGCCAAGGCGCAAAGTGACCGATTTGAAGCCAATTCGGGACAATTTGAAGCTGAAGCCAATGTAATGAAGCTTGAGAACCAATATAGCAATTACGAAAGAAGGCGCGACCTGTATTTTGTCACCGCCCCCCAAACGGGGT
Source organism: Bacteroidota bacterium (assembly GCA_016718825.1). NCBI lineage: Bacteria > Pseudomonadati > Bacteroidota > Bacteroidota bacterium. Next base: position 86,780 of record JADKCL010000010.1, read on the forward strand.
ACATTGCCCGTGTGCTCGTGCCGGGATTGGGCGAGACCATTAAAGAAGGCGAAGAACTTGTCAGCATCATGCCCGCAGAGTCTGACTTCGCAGTCGAATTGTATGTACTTCCCCGGGACCTTCCCTTGGTGCACAAAAAGGATCAAGTACGACTGATTTTTGACGGTTGGCCAGCATTGGTGTTTTCGGGTTGGCCCGGCGCATCGACCGGTACATTTGCAGGAGAAGTCCTCGCCATCGACAAATTCATCAGCCCAAATGGCAAATACCGGGTTCTTATTTCGCAAATCCCGGGTGAAATTCCATGGCCGACTGCCCTGCAATTTGGATCCGGTGCCAAAGGCATGGTGATGTTGCACGATGTCCCCATTTGGTATGAACTCTGGCGAAGGATCAATGGCTTTCCGCCAACTTTTTACAAAGGTCTCACGGCCGAAGGCACCGAAAAATCTAGCAAAGAAAAATGATCATGCGAAAATTATTCGGGGCACTGATCCTCACAATGGCCTGCCTTTGGACGTCTGCGCAACCGGATAGTGTTTCATCTGCTACCTTGCCTGCGTCAACCCTGCAACTGACATACACACAATTTCTGGGATTGGTGCTGGAAAACCATCCCGTGGCACAGCAGGCTGCCCTTCAAGGACAAACCGGCGCCCAATACTTGCGTGCCGCACGCGGCGCCTTTGACCCTTACCTCGCAGCCTCGTGGGATGCGAAGCAGTTCTCTGGCAAGAACTATTGGCAAGTGCTCGAAAGCAGTTTGCGTGTACCGACATGGTGGGGAACGGAGCTTTATGCAGGTTTCAATTCGGCAACCGGTGATTACTTGGATCAAAGCCAATACCTCCCCAAAAACGGGCAGGCAGCGATTGGGCTGCAAGTGAACCTTGGTCGCGGCTTGCTCATCGATCAACGGCGTGCCGACCTGAAGAAGGCGGCCATCTATGCGAAAGCCACGGTCGTGGAGCAAAGGTTGATCCTGCTGGATCTCATTCAAGAGGCAACTTATGTTTATTGGAATTGGTGGTTGGCCTACGCAAACAAAGCCACTTATCTGGAGGCACTTGACCTTGCGTCTGTGAGGTTTGAAGCTGTAAGGTCCAGCTTCGAACGCGGCGAAAATCCGGCGATCGACACTTTGGAAGCGTATTTGCAGGTACAAAACCGCCAACTCAATCTCAATGAGGCGGAGGTGGACCTGGTCAAAACCAGCAGGTTGCTCAACAATTATCTCTGGAATCCAAATGGTGAACCTGTGGAATTCCAGATTGAATTGAAGCCTCAAGGTGGCATGGATGCAACAGCATCCAGCTTGCCCACCATTCCCGATGTCGTTTTGGACAGTCTTATCCAAGCGCATCCTGATTTGCTTTACTACGGCTATCAGGTAGACCAATTGAAGATCGAGGAGCGCTGGCGCAAGGAGCAACTGAAACCTGAAATGGCCATCAAGTACCAGGCATTGACGGCCGCCCCGGCAGGAAGTGAAATTTTAGGAGCCTTGGCACCCGCATCCAACTTGAAGTGGGGCGTAAAGTTCAGTTTCCCCCTATTCTTGCGAAAGCAGCGCAGTTATTTGGAACTGACAAGAATCGAGTTGCAGCAAGTATCGCTGAAACAAGAACAAAAGGAAGTGGAAATCAAGAACAAGAATGCCGCCATTGCGCAGCAATTGGATGCCACGGCAAGGCAGGTTGGACTTTACGATGAAATGGTGACCAACTATCGGCGGCTCGTTGACGCTGAGATGGAACGCTTTCAGCTGGGCGAAAGCTCAATCTTTTTGATCAACAGCCGGGAGCAAAAGTTGATCGAGGCCGAATTGAAGCTCAATGAGCTCAAGGCAAAAGTTCCGAAATTACTGGGCGACGCAAACAGGGCAACAGGAGGCTATCTCATCGGCGACTAAGCGATAGCTTACACCGAAACAACCTCTTTCACGCCCGGAACCATGCGCGTGAGCAAACCTTCGATTCCCATTTTGAGGGTCATTGTCGAGCTTGGACAACCTGAACATGCGCCTTGCATCTTGAGTTTGACGACGCCATCAACGAAACTTTCGAAGATCACATCACCGCCATCCATTGCCACCGCAGGCCTGATGTTGTCGTTGAGGAGCTGCTTGATGCGCATCACGGTCTCGTCCTCCTCGAGAACTTCGTTTTCGTCGCCATCTTCCAGACCTTCAATGGCAGGTTTGCCGGTTTCTAAAAATGCTGCAATGGCCTTTTTGATGGGAGGAATCGCAGTTTCCCAAGTCGTATCTGACGCTTTGGTGACGGAAACAAAATTGCCGCTGATAAAAACGGCCTTCACGAAGGCAAGCTCAAACACCTGCTTGGCAAGCGGGGATTGACCGGCGGCTGTTGGATCTTCAAAGTCGGCACTGCCTTGGCGCAACAAAATCTTCTGCGTCACAAACTTGAGCGTGGCAGGGTTTGGGGTAATCTCCGTGTATATCATCGCATTCATACTTTTTGTCAAGTGGCCCAAAAATACAACCAATTGGGCAAATCTAACATGGACTTATCGCTTATATCGGCGATAAGCAAGGGTAAGCACGCAACCGATCAACCACCTAAAAGGTTTTAGATTTTTTTCAGGGCGGTTGGTTTTCTTGTTGTGTTACGAAATAGAAATGATATATTTGTTTGGAGTTACTATAAAAACGTAGGCAGAGTAGTGGATAATTCTAACAACAACAGGGCGGAGGTTTACTCAACGAAGATTCGTGCTGGAAAGCGCACCTATTTTTTTGATGTAAAGGAAACACGGTCGAATGATTACTATATCACGATCACCGAGAGCAAGCGTCGATTCTCGGGCGAAGGCTATGACAAACACAAAATTTTCCTGTACAAGGAGGATTTCAACAAGTTCATGTCCTGCCTGAACGACACGATTGACCATGTCAAGCTCAACTTGATGCCTGACTACAACTACGATGAGTTTGATCGGGAGCCTTACTATGACGACGAGGAGGAAGAGGACGTGCCGCGTATCGCTGCAGAGTCACGTCCGCCTTACGGTCACAACGATGGCCGCTCGAATGAGCAATCAACGACCCGCTGGGACTGATTGATTGCAAATAAGAAATGAAATGTGCTGCGCCCTGAAAAGCCAGCACATTTTTTGTATTTTTGCACCTTGTTTTTTGGGCGGTCATCCTCGATTTCTGGTGTGATTCCCCACCTTTGAAAGTTTAGCTTTAAACGAAGAAAACTCCTTTATGGGCTTCAAATGCGGTATTGTCGGCCTACCCAACGTGGGCAAATCGACCCTTTTCAATTCACTTTCCTCTGCAAAAGCTGAGGCAGCCAATTTCCCGTTCTGCACCATCGAGCCCAACATCGGCATGGTCATGGTGCCAGATCCGCGCTTGGACAAGCTCACGGAAATCGTTCAGCCCAAGGCAGTTCAGCCGGCTGTTGTGAAAATCGTCGACATCGCCGGACTCGTGAAAGGCGCAAGTCGCGGTGAAGGACTCGGCAACCAATTCCTTGGCAACATTCTCGAGTGTCAGGCCATCATCCATGTGCTGCGCTGCTTTGAAAATGAAAACATCATCCACGTCGAAGGCAGCGTCAATCCGATCCGCGACAAGGAAATCATCGACTTGGAACTGCAATTCAAGGACCTGGACCTGCTCGAAAAGCGGCTCGAAAGGGTGCAAAAATTGACCAAGGGTGGCAACAAGGACGCGCTGAAGCAAGTCGAGGTCGTGAAATCGATCATCGCGCACATCCAGCAAGGCCTGAACGCCCGCACCCTCGATTTGACGCCCGAGGAATGGGAAGTCGTGGACGACATCGGGCTCATCACGAGAAAGCCTGTCCTCTATTGCTGCAACGTGAATGAAGCCGACATGGTCAATGGCAATGCATTCGTCGAATCCGTCCGTACAGTCGCCGCAAAAGAAGGCGCGGAGGTCATGACGATCTGTGCTGCATTTGAAGAGGAACTGACACAACTCGAGGATTTGGAAGAACGCAAGCTCTTCCTCGAAGACGCGGGATTGACCGAACCAAGCCTGAATGTGCTCATCCGCAAGGCTTATCACATGCTCGAACTCCAAACGTACTTCACTGCAGGTGTCAAGGAAGTACGTGCTTGGACGATCCACAAAGGATTCAAAGCGCCACAAGCCGCAGGCGTGATCCATACCGACTTCGAAAAGGGATTCATCCGCGCCGAGGTCATCAAATATGCGGACTTCGTACATTACCGTTCGGAGGCAGCTGTGAAGGAAGCAGGCAAAATGTCGGTCGAAGGCAAGGAATACGTGGTACAGGACGGCGATATCATGCATTTCAGGTTCAACGTGTAGTGAGCAATTAGAAGTTAGCAGGTAGCAGTTGGACTACCTTCGTTTTCAAACCGGGTGAAGGCTATTTTCAAAAGCCCGGATTTTGGAAAATACGTAGATTGGTTAATCAAATAGCGAGAAAGTCATGAGCGATATTTCAGTCAAAGAATTGAAGGAACTGATGGATGCGGGCACTGCCCCCAAGATCATCGACGTGCGCGAAATCCATGAATTTGAAACGGATCACATTGATGCCGAAAACATTCCCATGGGTGAAATTCCAGGTCGCCTTGCCGAATTGGAGCAATACAAAAACAAGGATTTGATCCTTTGCTGCCGCAGCGGTGGCCGCAGCGGGAACATTACCAACTACCTGCGTTCGCAAGGTTTTAACTGTGCGCGCAACCTGACGGGCGGCATGTTGGCTTGGCAGGCACAGATTGATCCGACCTTCAAGATTTAACCGCAGTTCATTCGAATGCGGAAATTCCTCAAAATCACGGCATTGGTGCTGTTGTTGCTGGCTGTGGCTGCTGGCGGATTTGCGTATTGGCAGGCTTGGAAAGACAATGTAAACCCCAAACTGAAGGAAGGATTTGCATTGTACATTCCAAAAGGTAGTACCTATGAGGATGTCATTCGCAGCCTCGAGGAGCAGCAAGTGCTTCAAAGTGTCTCGAGTTTCAAACTGATTGCCGGCATTCGGAAATACGATCGTTTGGTGAAGCCCGGCCGATATGAGATCAAACGCGGTTTGAACAACTGGAAACTTGTCGAGAAACTGCGTGCAGGTGCCCAAGATCAGATGAAATTGCGGATTGGTTCGCATCGCACGATCATGGAAGTCGCCGGCGAAATCGCGCAGCAGGTTGATCTTGATACGGCAAGCTTGCTCGGGAAAATGCGCGACAAAGCCTATTTGGAGGAATACGGTGTAGATCCGAAGACGATTCGCAACATTCTGATTCCCAATACCTACTTCGTTTATTGGACACTTTCCGAGGATGATTTGTTCAGGAAGCTGAAAAACAATTTCGACCTATTCTGGACTGCAGACCGCAAAGCCAAGGCAGCCACGCAGGAACTCAGCATCCACGAGGTGATGACGCTTGCATCGATTGTGCAGTCGGAGACCTATATGACGCAGGAGCGCCCCACGGTCGCAGGACTTTATTTGAATCGGCTTCACAACAACATTCCCTTACAAGCCGATCCCACCTTGATCTACGCAGCAGGTGATTTCACCATCAAACGCGTTTTGAACGAGCACAAACTCATCGACAGTCCCTATAACACCTATATGTATGCCGGATTGCCACCTGGACCGATCAACAATCCCGAACTGAGCGCGATCGAGGCGGTTTTGAACCCTGAGAAGCATGACTATATATTTATGTGTGCCAAGGCTGACTTTTCTGGCTTCCACAACTTCTCCCGCACGCTTGCGCAGCACAACCAATATGCGCGTGAATACCAGGCTGCGATGAACAAAAAGAAGGTTTATCGCTAACAAATATCATCGCTGGATAGGTAATGATTTGATTTACGAACCATTAACTTTGTCAAAAGCAAAAATCCAGGCGACCATGCTCGGACGAGTGAAAATCCCGGCGGATGAGAAAATGGATTCAAAATATTAAAGAATTCGTACTGGCACACTGGGAGGTGTGGCGTGATCGTTTGAACAAAATTCGGCCCCGTTTTCTTGGCGGAGCGGGTCTTGCGGATGTTTTGGTCTTCTTTTTCCAAGGAATGGGACATCGGCGTTTTACGCTGAATGCCATGGCCATGGCCTACCGGTTTTTCTTCGCGATTTTTCCAGCCTTGATCCTGATTTTCACGCTGGTACCGATCATTCCGATTCCGGAGTTGCGCGGCCAAGTGACAGGAATGATTTCCGCTGTGGTCCCAAGCGACAGCATGGGATTCATGGATCGCGTCGTCAATGAATTTTTCTCAAAGCCATCCGCAGGTTTGGTCTACGTCAACGTCATCCTGCTTTTCTTCAGTACAATGAGCGGAATCAAAGTGATGATGAGTGCCTTCAGCAAGGACAGTCATCATTTCCGGCAGCGCAACGTTTTGCACTTCAACTTTGTAGCTTTTATTCTGCTATTGGGGTTGCTGGTGATCTTTCTGGGGACGATCGGCTTGCTTGTCGGCGAGGAGGTAATGGTAAACAGCTTGAAACGAAGCGGCGAACTCGTTTCCGGCGGCTGGGAACACATATTGATAGGAACGATTTTCTGGATACTGATGTATGCCGGATTGCTTTTTGCGGTTTCCTTGCTGTATTATCTCGGACCTGACACGCACAAGCGTGGCCGTTTCTTTTCCCCGGGTTCCATCGCCGGCAGTGTATTGATTTTGTTGGCGGTGACGGCCTTCAGGCTCTTTTTTGCGCAGTTTGCCAACTACAACAAAGTCTATGGTAGTCTCAGCGCCATCATGGTGCTGATGGTTTGGTTTTATTGGATTTCGATCGTCTTGCTGATCGGATTTGAGCTGAATGCAGCCATTTTGGCAGCAAGCAGCAGGATGGTTGGCGGCCCCGATGCCAATGATGGCGTCATTGAAAGGCGGCGTGAAGGCGAGACTGCAGACGAAAAACGCTCAAGGCCCAAAAAACATCGCCCGAGTTCTCACCCGGGCGACCTCTAACTGTTGATTGATAACCTTTCACTGTTGATGTAAGAAATTTTGCATTCGTAACCGAATGTTCCAAAACAAAAAGGAACAATTATTCGGAACAAAGCAAGCAAACCCACCTCGCCCTACTTTCGTTCTATCAGAAAAAGCATCCCCAATTCTACACAATCGCAATCAAGAGACCAAGAATCTCTATGAACTTTCACCCAATTGAGGACTTTTGCCTTTTGACCGATTCGGAAATTAATGGGAATTTTAGCGCTCAAAAGTACTTGTAAGAATTCACTTATTTTTGCGAATCAACCATTCATGGAAGAAGGATGCTGACAATGACAACCCATCAGCGAGCAGATGATGCCGACGAAACAGCAATTAGTATGATTGAAGATCCAAACGAGGAAATTGATTGTACAAATTTCTTTCGCCGGGCCGTTGAATCGTGTAAGAAGATGGCACATGCATGGAAATCGAGACAATGACAAGGGCCAAGGCGATCATTAGGCAGGTCACCAATGCGATGAATTCCTTTTTTGCAGCACCCTTGCGACAATTCCACCACCAAATTCCAGCAATGATTCCATTCCAAACCGGCAACCAAATCAGCAAAGGATTGAGGGTGATCCTCACCACAGTATCCCCCATCAAATTCTCGGACTCCATTCGCGTCCAGCGACTTACGAAGAACAAAACAATTTGCAGGAGGGTAAGTAAACCGGAAACAACGACAATGACCTTGCCTAGCATCCAACGGCTGCTGATGGGATTTGCAAATTCCTGATTCCGTTCAGTAGGATTGCTTTCGCTCTCCGCCCATTCATCGTTTTTCATTTAGCTTCGCTTTGGGTTGACAAGCTCCTCCATTTCCTTTCGGAGGAAATCCTTGAGTTCGCTTTCGCTTGGAAGGGCAACACGGTACCTGCTAACGAAAATGCTGCTGTCCAAGCCAGCAGTAGCAAACTCTACGTGCTCAGCATCCTTGGCAGTACACATCAAAATACCAATCGGCGGATTGTCACCTTCCAGCATTTCATATTTTCTGTAATACCCAAGATAGAAGTTCAGTTGTCCCACTTGGGTATGGTCAAATTTCTCACTTTTGAGCTCAATGAGCACATTGCAGCGCAAAATCCGGTGGTAAAAAACCAGATCAATGAAGTATTGTTGATTGTCGACCACAATTCGTTTTTGCCTTGCCTCGAAGCAGAAACCTTTTCCAAGTTCCAACAAGAATTCCTCCAAATTGTCCATCAAAGCAGCCTCAAACTCCTTCTCCGTATAAAGCTCCTTGGATTTAAGTCCCAAGAATTCAAACACGTAGGTGTCTCGAATGACGTCTTGCGGCCCCATTTGTTCTAACCCATTTTGCGCCGTAAGGAGTAGCTTCACTTTGTCGACGCTTAATCCGGTCCGTTCAAAAAGAAGGCTCCCAACTTGTCGCCGCAATTCCCGCACGCTCCATCCGCCACGAATACATTCGGCCTCGTAAAAAGTTCGTGCCAATGGGTTGTCCACATCAAAAAGCTCGACCAAATGAGAGAAAGATAGTCGCATCAAAATTGTTTTGGCGGGCACCATTACCTCGGTGCTTTTGAATTTTGCAGACACTGTCTGCAAAATTGCTTCATCCTCATTGTCAGTACTTAGAAATTTCGCAGACACCGTCTGCAAAATCTTTGGAAGGGGTGCATGCAGCAACTCGAAGTAGCCCACCAAGGCTTCTCCAAAGGTTGGGTAAGACAAGAAAAATCGCCGGAACAGATAAAGGCTTCTTGCAGATAAACCGTCGAGACTGAGACGTTGCGCAAGCTTTTCAAGAAGGGCTTCACCGTACTTCCCACGATCTTCCCCTCGAAGTTCAAATTCGACAATGTAGCAACCCATGATCCAGTTTCGGGCTGTCAATGAGGCATTTACAGCCCGAAGGGCATTGTTTCGCAGCACTTGGTCGGCTTCATGCAGGATGAGTTGAAGTTGGTCAAAATACATTGTAAATCTAGATTTGGGTTTCGTAACTGTTTCAATCTTAAATGGCCACCCCAAAATAGACAAAAATAGAACACAAAACGGCGATCTCATCTTTCGATAAAATCGCCGTTTCAGCGGAAGCGGAGGGATTCGAACCCCCGGTGAGTTGCCCCACAACGGTTTTCAAGACCGCCGCATTCGACCGCTCTGCCACACTTCCGGTGCGAAACTACGAAGATTTAAGAATTGCCAAAGGGATTTTTTGCCTTTCATCGTTCGAAAGTTGCCTGAAAATCGGTTTTATTTCTAAATTGAAGCATGAAAAGAATCGGCATTCTATTTAGTACGGCTCTCTTGGTCTTCATTTTCAGCGGATTGAATGGCCAAAACCAAATCCCGCAAATTAGCAACCTTGTTATCTCGGCCGACACATCCAATCATGTTGTCACCGCAGATTTTGACTTGGACGACCTCGATGGTGACCCGATGGAGGTTTGGATCCAAGTTTCAGCCGACTCGGGACGCACTTGGCGCGTCGCCATTGATTCCCTTTCTGGAGATCATGGTTTCCCGATCAACGCTGGAACCGGGAAATCCATTTCCTGGCATTATCAGCCATCAACTTTGTCGGCTTACGGCTCCGGTTTGTTGGCCTACCGATTGCGTGTGGTGGCCGATGACCGCCAAACGATCGATCTTCAAACCATTGCCGACCTTGTAGACAGCACGCGGTTGCACAATGAACTGCTTGCGCTTGAAGGTATCAAACACCGTACTTATGGTGTCCAACACCTCAACGATACCAAAGATTCCTTGAAGGCGCTGCTGCAAACGCATAACCTCCACCCCTATCAGCAAGGATCTTCCTTTGGAAACTATGTTTGCCAAAATGTGATCGGGCGTCGTTCAGGCACCCGCCGAGACAGTGCTTGTTGGCAAATTTCAGGGCACTATGATACCGTGAGCAATGCGCCGGGAGGTGATGACAATGCGACCGCGGTCGCTTGTGTGAGCGAGGCTGTGCGCGTGCTTTCGCAGTTTCAGACCAAGGAATCCCTTAAATTTTTCTATTTTGACTTGGAGGAAGCCGGCTTGATCGGCAGCTATCAATACATCACATCTGCCGTTCCTGAATGGGAAGAACCCAAAGGCTTGCTCAATATGGACTGCGTCGGCTACTACAGTGAGGCCCCCAATTCCCAAGTCATGCCAACCGGCTTCAACATCCTCTTTCCAGCCGCCTACAACGAAGTAGCGGCTGATTCCTTTCGCGGCAATTTTCTGACCAGTGTTGTCAATACCAATTCCAGCTGGCTCGACACAACGTTCCAATCCACTGCCGCAGCGCACGTTCCTGGTCTAAAGGCAATTAAGCTGGAAGTCACAGGGACAGGGCTTCTCACAGTTGACTTGCGCCGCAGTGACCATGCTCCCTTTTGGGATGCAGGCTATCCTGCCATCTTTTTCACCGATGGGGCTAACTTCCGCAATCCCAATTACCATACACCCCAAGATACCGTTGGTGCGATCAACATGGATTTTTATGTCAAAAATGTCCGAGCCATCGTGACGACACTCGCAAGACTTGCACAATTGGAGCACAGCGATGTCGAAGAAAGCGGCTATTTTGACATCAATGTCCCCGTTGGGATGACGGATGGCCTTCAATATTCGCTGAGCCCAAAACTTCAAGTCGTTCCAAATCCGAGCGACGGACGCCTCGAATTCAGGATGGACCTGCCCGTTGCTGGCAATGTGCGGCTAGAATTGCGCAACCACCATGGTCAACTTGTGCAGGTCGTCGAAAACGGTTGGCGCGAGGCGGGCGCGCATCGCCTGCGCTATGATCAACAGCTTTCTCAGGGTTACTACGCCGTTTTTCTCACAACGGACGCGGGAAGTGCCTATCATCCTTTGGTCATCCAGCGCTGAAATCGACCTACAAGGTCAAAAAAAATGCAATCCTGCTTGGGATTGCATTTTTTTGATCCTCTTGAAAAGGCTCGGTCAATCCAGTTTCAAATCACCCCAAGCGGCAATTTCTGCTTCAGACCAGAGTTCGGGAAAGAAAATGCGTCGTTGGTGGCGGGGATGAAGATATTCCTTCCATTTGCTGCCGCCTGTGCCTTCTGCATCTGCACCGTCCAGATAACGGCATGCCGCATTGTAATGCACGAGTGGCCATTCTTGGTTAAAAATCCAATCCAATTTGCGCATTTCGGCGGTGACTTCAGCCAATTGCGCGGTCGTCACTCCAGCCTTTTGCAGGCGCTGAAATTGCTGCCAAAGGTTGCGTTGCCGGTAAATGTGCCCAAGTGAAAGGAATTCCTTCCCGTATTTGTCTTCGTATTGGATCAGGGTTGGCGTACGGTCGCCCGTTTCCCGATTCAATCCGGCAGCACGCCAATACAGTTCGGGAATCAGCACTTCAATGGAGTCAGCAACCGACATCGAGGCACGCTTCTCTTTTCGCACCAAATGGATCAAATCAGTGGCCAAAAATTCGAATTTGCGAAATTGAAAGCTCTGAAAACCGCTTGCGGGAGCCAAGGCATGCCGGAAAGTATTGTATTGCCCGGGATCCATGCCCTCGCTCATCACATCAAAACTTTGGGCGCACATAAGAAGGTAACGATGGATGCGCCCGAGCTTGTTGACAAACGTTTCAGGGCTTGGCGGATGGGTTTCGTCTGCCGTTAACTGATCCATCTCATGCAATGCCAACATCAGCAGCAGCTCCGTCACTTGGTGATACCCAATGAAGATTTTCTCGTCAGGGAAGTTGGTTCGCGGCTTTTGTAGGCTTAGGAGAATATCAACCCCCACATAGTCCCAGTAATTGACGGGGACGAGGTCGGAGGGTTGAAGTTCGCGGGCTTTGAAATTTTCCATTTTTGCAATTTTGGAAAGGCAAGTTCGGTTGTGATTGGCTTTGATAATATGACGAATATCAGGCCACCTCAAATCGGGATTTGTCGCATTTCGATTGAATTCACCGTATTTGGATGAAATAACTTCCCTCGAAAGAAAATTTTCATCCGAACCGATCTTTCCTATCTTTGCAGCGGAGATGTGCCAGAGTGGTCGAATGGGTCGCACTCGAAATGCGAAGTATGGGCAACTGTACCAGGGGTTCGAATCCCTTCATCTCCGCACCGCGAAGCGATGCGAAGGACGAGTTTTTGGGACGGGGACGAACGATGTTCGTTTCATTTTCTAAAGCTTGTCCTTTGTTTTTTTACAAATCCCCTGTCGATTCCAATCCCTTCATCGGCACCAAATGCCCGATAGAATAATACTCATCTCCTCCAATCCCATCGATGCGAATGGCATCAAAACCATTGGATGCCGGAGGTTCGGGCACGGTCAGCGTATCCACGATCATTCCTGATTGCGACCAATTCCCCGGAATGCGTACTTCGCCAATTGCGACATCGTTTCGAAGAAACTGAACGATGTATTCGGCTTGCGGGAAAAGGCTGATTTCAAAAAACCTGAACGGCTTGTGATCACCCAAATGCACCGTCAGCGGTCGATGATTGTAGATTTCGACTTGTCCATTGCTTCCGTAAGGCTCCCCTGCGGGGTGTCGCATGCTGAGTTCGTCGAGTCCAATATCGAGCCGACTTGGATGGCGGTAAAAGGCCTTGTTGATCAACCGGTCATACTTTCCCAAATTGAAGTGGTAAATTTCACTCCATCGTTTTGCAGTCCACAATGGGCCTTTTGTGACGGTACACAAACGGTTGTAATACTCACGCAGTTGGCCATCATCCAAATGGTTTTCCCCTGTGCGCAAGGTCTTGCGATACCCACGCGGGAATACCCTTTCAAAATGCCCGATTCGCCAGTCGGGAAGATCACTCATCGGCAGGCGCGCAAGTAAGGGATCCGCGAGGGCGTAACGGTCCACCACGTGCACGGAAGGACCTTCGCCGTAACCTTGATAACCTAAAAAGTCCCAAAAGAGTACCCGGCGAGCGTCCATGGTTTGAGAATTCTCATCGAGTCTTCGCTCATTCGCGAGCACCCACATCGTATCGTCCAATGCCGTCAATGCGGCTGCATCATGGTACCATCCGCGCTCACTTGCAATTCCGTGGGAATCGACCATGGAGCGAGGCGGTTGTTGAGGGCGCCAACCATTGTACCATGGATTGAGCAGGTTGGCCATTCCTGTCAGAAGGAGTCCCAGCCAAATCCAGCGTGCAAACCAGCGCGCCTCGAGTGCGCGACCCAACAAGATTGCAGATCCCAGAAAAGGAAGGAAGAAAAAGCGCCCAGCCATGAAGTCGCCGCCGATGCGGGCGATATAGATCGCATACAAAAAGATCCCCAAGGCCAGCCGGCGTTCTCTTCGAAAAAACGGAAACAAGCTCAACGCCAACCCCACAACGATCGTCAACAGTGTAAGCGGATCGTTTTGCCAACAATTGAGGAAATACCAATACCCATGCTGCCAATATTCGGATTGGGAAATCCCCGAATTGAGCTTGGCATACGCGGTATTTGGAAAAGGAAAACCATAGTAGGCAATCGCAAAGGCCTCCCAGAGGAAAAAAGGCAAAAAGCCAAGCAATAGCAGCCCCACAACTGACCTCGACCGCATTTGCCAAGCCAAAGACACCAATGCCGGCAGGTAAAGCAGGGCGGTATCCATTCGACTGACCATGCCAAACGCAGCAATCAGGCTGAGCAGCAAGACCTTCCGCCGTCCTGCCTCGACATTCCAAAACACCGCATAAAACAGCGTGAGCAAAAACCCATTCAAGGCATTTTCCAATCCTGAGGTCGAAAATTCTACAAAACTGACCGACCATCCCAAAAGGAAAACAACCATCACTCCGGCCCAGCTTCCGTTGAATATGCGGCGGTGCAGCAGCAAAAGTGTACCCAGAAGGATAAAAAGCGACATTCCGATGGCGGTGAAATAGGCCTCGCCAGTGAAGAAGTAGATGCCGGAAAACAACAGCATCCACAGCGGATTGGTATAGGTTTGGACACGTTCCGAAAGGTTGTAGACGGGACCATGGCCCTGCGTAAGATGGAAGCAAGTGCGAAAGGTGATGTAGGCATCGTCACAAACCCAGGCATTGAGTAGGACAACGAACAAAAGCGACAAGGAGGCCGCCCAGATCCAAATCCGGGGAGCAGTCTGCGTTATTGAATACGGCCAATTATCGCGTTGTTGCTTCAAGTGGTCAATATCGGCATTTTGCGTTGACGGCAAACCAGCCACGTTGTAAAAACAATGCGGTTCCCTTTTCACCAGAATGACTTAGGCACGAATGCAGTTCCTCAAATGACTTTTATGCCAAGTCGTTTCGCTATTGCTTCCTCAACGAGGTATTCTCGCTCCAGTGGAACCTCGGGAAAGTCAGTTCTCCTTGCTTTGGCAATCGGGGCAATCAATCGTGCAAGCGGCGTAACATCCTCGACGCGAATGATATATTTTTCAACGTAGTCCGGCAAAATGGAATCCCTCAGGCCAAGCTGAATCGCCCGCCTATTCAATGGCTTTCCGTCCAGACCGCGTTCGGGATCCCATTGACAAACCACCTTGGCTTTTTTCAAGGCAGCTTGCCATTCAAATTCCGTGGAATAAACGCGCGGGTCGAAATGGGACTGCACACTGTTTTCCAAAATTTCCAGCCAGGCCCAATGGTGAATTTTGATCTTGGCAATCGCCTCCATACGGTGTTTGGTGGCGTATTCAGAGCGGTGTAAGGTCCAGGCAAAGGAGGGTTTGATCCAACTTGTGCGGTCCAATCCGAATCCTTTTCCAAAGGTCCCTTCCTTCACTGCGAATTCGACAATTTTGGGTGTAAATGCCTGATATACAAAGACGCCCTCTTCGTCATAGGCGCAGTAGATTTTCTGATTCGGATGATCGCCAGCCATAGTTCACCAATTTAGGCAAGAAATTCATAGGCAATCGTGCAATTGACCTTGAATCCCTGATTTTCGCCGTTCGGATTTGCAATCTTGTAGGTTTTGCTTACATTCAATCCCGAATGAAGAATACGATCAAAATAGCTGTTTTTACAGCCATGATGCTGTTTCTGAAGGGAAATTCGCTGTTTGGCGGCGGCTTTCAAGTCAACCTTCAAGGTGTTGCCCAGACGGGTATGGGCCATTGCGGCGCAGGCTTGGCTTTTGATGCATCCGTGCAATGCTTTAATCCCGGCGGATTGGCATTTGCGCCATCCAGTGCCACGGTGGGCATTACGCCGATTTTCGCGCGGATCAGCTACCTCGCCCCAAGCCCGGACAACTACACGACGACCAACGAAAAAACGATTTCGCCCCCGTTTAATGCCTACGGCAGTTACCGGCTGAGGCTGAATGACAAGCATTCGATTGCCATCGGCGCAGCCGTTTACACGCCATTCGGAAGCCGTGTGCGGTATGCCGACGATTGGAAAGGCCAATTTGCACTCCGCGAAATCTCGCTCAAAACGATTTTCATTCAACCCACAATCGGGTACAAGTTCAGTGACAAGTTCGGGATTGGGGGCGGCCCTATTTTCGCAACGGGAAATGTGCTTTTGCGCCGGGGAATGCCGGTACAATTCATGGACGGAAGTTATGGCGAGGCAAGATTGAGCGCTAGCGGCAAAGGAATGGGCTTCAATGTCGGGACCATGTTTCGGCCAATTCCGGCACTTACCCTCGGATTGAGTTACCGTTCAGGCATTTCGTTCAAGGCGGAAGATGGTCAAGCCAATTTTGATGTTCCGACTGCCTTGGCAGAATATTTCCCTAGCACTGCATTTTCTGGCGCGATCGCATTGCCGGCAATGGGAACCTTGGGTGGCGCCTACGTCCTCCACGACAAGCATACCTTTGCCTTGGATGCCAACTATGTTTTCTGGAACGTGTATGACAGCCTCAATTTTGACTTCAAGGACAATACCGACAAGCTCGATGACTTGAAGTCTGCAAAAAACTATAAAAACAGCATGATTTTCCGTGCCGGCTATCAAGGCGAATTGATGCGCAACCTGTTTGTGCGGGGTGGACTGACGGTGGATTTGACACCTGTTCCGGATGGATATTTGACGCCCGAAACTCCCGACGCCGACAAAATCGCCGTTTCTGCGGGCTTGGGCTATCGTTGGAAAGGTTTGCAAGTTGATGCAAGTTTTCTTTGGGTCGAAGGTCAATCGCGGACGGACATCAATTTGGAAACGAATTTTGGCGGCACGTTTAAAGGCAGAGCCTTTATCCCGGGTTTGGGAATCACCTATACCTTTGAAAAGCGTGGCGACAACCGCATGCCTGAGGCAACTCCTTTGTAAATTCGTTCATCCTCAATAAGATAATCACTCAAAACATTATGCAAGATCTCAGCAAGTATTTTACAATGGTCGAGGAAATCATTCAGAGCCTCGGCGTTGACCCATCCCTCTGTCGCGGTCAAAATCCCGGACAGTACAGTCTGATGCTCGGAAGTGCCCGCGTTTGGATTGACGTTTGGTACATCGAAAGCCAAAGCCGCTCCTATTTCCAGGCGATGTCTCCGGTGATGCGCCTTCCGATTCTCCAAAGCCAGCATGCATTTTTCCAAGAGCTGCTGGAAATCAACGACAAACTGTATGGCGTGGCCTTCACGGTTTACAACGGTTGGGCATGGTTGAAGCACATTCGCGAGACCGACGGGCTTGACAAATCGGAAGCTGAAGCCATGATTCACCGCATCGGCGTCTATGCCGATCAGTATGATGATTACCTCAAAGGCAAATACGGTGAGGCGCCGATCATCGGAAGTGCTGCACCGGGTGCGCCGGGTCAGGCGCTCTGATTTACAAATGACGAAAAGCGATCCGCGGAGCTATTCCTCGGATCGCTTTTCTATTTCAGCCTGATTTACAATCGACTATAAATTATCCACATTACGCTTCCATTCTCAAACGAAAAAATATCTTTGCACCCCGCGTCGGGCGACGATAAACAGGGTTGGAAAACAGTTGCGCAGCTGCACCACCGCGTCGCCCCTCAAACCTCTTCGCTACACGCGAAATTCTGTTCTCGGCTATAGGCTGGAATCAGGAGGGATCAATTGATGGTTTTCAACGATTGTATCCTAAAAAGCATTTTATGAAGGCAATTTTTGTGGACAGCAAAAAGAAGTCCGAGGCGACTTTGTCCAAACTGTATCCCGGCGCACGCATCATTGATGTCACCTCAAAGGCGACCGACGATTTTGTGCGATTCAGTCCGTTTTTTCCACTGAAAGGCATTCCAATCCCGTTTTCGGAGCCGCGCACGGCAAAATGTGTCGAGGGTATCTGGCAGGGGCTGAAGGTGTTTGAAAATGCCGACATTTCTACCGGTTGCTTCGCCAACGACACGATGAAGGACCTCAAGCGCACCGTACGAAAGTATGGCGCACCCAAAGGCCACCGCAAGGGCATCGATGGCAAGGAACTGCTGGGCTATATCGAAGCCCGGCTCCAAATCTACCTTCCCTCCTACCGGTGGGTGCTGGAAAACCGGCTTCAACCCGAGTTGCGGAAACTGCGCACGATCCTCGAAAAGCAGGACATCGTGCTGCTGGATTATGAAACCAATGGCGATGTGATGGATCCGCGCAAACCCTTGTCCCATGCGAGCCTGATCAAGGCGTATCTCGAGGAAAGCCGCTGATTTTCAACTGCGACGTGGCTGGGCAATTCAGGGAAAGTAATGCGCATTACATTTTCTGAATTGCCTTGCCGCGCTTTCGACTCAAAATCAAGCACCACCCAAGCAACATTTCACCGACGAATCTCTGATCTTTGGAAATGCATTGGCTTCAACTCCAACATCGCTCCCGCAACGAAAAAGAAGGTCATCCGCCGATCATTCACCTCCATCGCCCCGTGAATCTCAAAACCCTCAAGGAGATGGAGAAGGGAAAGGACTACATCGAATATCTCATCGATGACGTTCCGCTTTCAACGCATTTTGCAATCAAGTACGGGTGGGAAACGAACTTCATAGAAATCGAGAACAAGTGTCCCATCGGTTGGTTTGGACATTTGCCTTCGGATGTCGTGACCTTAAAACGGCTCTTGAACCTCCCCGTTGCGCAACAGGATGTGGAGCGAATGGTTGGCAAAGAAAGAAGCCCCGAGGAGCGAGCCATTGGCATTTCCTCGTTGCTAAAGCATTTTCAAGACGAATGGATCATGTTTTATTGTTGCCCAATCTGCGGAGATCCGCTTTGTGGCGGCATGGCAGGTAGAATTCGCGAAACAGAAGAACATTTCATCTGGTATTTTGGCACCGAGGAACCCGTTGACGAATTTGCCTTTGAAAAGGCCCCTTATCGAAACGTGTTACTGTCGCTTCTAAGGGAAATTGAGGCGGAAATTCAGGATTCAGAAGGAACAAAGAAGGAATCCTTGTGCTCGAATTCGGATTAAGTACCATGCTAAAGATGCATTTAAGCCTAAATTGCGGGATGAAACTTCGTTGCTGCGCTGCAATTTTCCTCTGTTCGGTCGTGATCAATTTGCTTACTTTCAATAGCATCGTTGGCCAATCCTCAGTCGCACCAACACCGTTCACGATCGGCATCGTAGAGCAGATTCCATCGACTGCACTGGAAGAAGACCGGATCTTGAACATTTACCTTCCCGAAGGTTATGGAGAAGATACCACGCGCTATCCGGTGATTTACTTGCTTGACGGATCTTACAACGAAGACTTCCTTCATATCTGCGGACTCGTGCAGTTTTTGACGATGATCGAAGTCATGCCCAAAACCATCGTTGTAGGCATTGCCAACGTCGACCGGAAAAGGGATTTCACCTTCCCGACAACGATCGCACAAGACAAAAAGGACTTTCCGACCACCGGTGGTTCTGCTCAGTTCATCCAGTTCATTGCAACTGAATTGCAGCCCTACATCAAAGCGCGATTCCGGACAAATGGCACAAAAACCATTATCGGTCAATCACTTGGCGGGCTCTTGGCCACAGAAATTCTATTGAAGCAACCGCTACTTTTTGACAACTATCTCATTGTAAGCCCGAGTTTATGGTGGGATGGTCAATCCTTGCTGAATTCTGCGGCAGATTTACTTTCAAAACAGGTTGACAAGCCTGCTCAAGTGATCGTTTGCGTTGGCAATGAAGGCAAAATCATGGAGAGGGATGCGGCCGACCTAACAAACGTTCTGCAAAAAGAAGGCTATTCGAAGGGCCAAGTGAAATTTGTTTCGCTTCCAAAAGAAACCCACGCAACCATTTTACACCGCGCAGCCTACCGAGGACTTGAATTGTTGCATTCGACCAAATAGGTCCACTGCCAATTTTGACCATAGGCTCCGATTTATTCACTAATTATCAACAAAAGCACCGAATGAACTAGGATTCGCTACTTGTTACGTCCATTTATAACAAATTTCACAATCCACCTGTAACCAAACAAGGTTTCCACGTAATGAGAGGGTAGTCCACCTTCAACCGCTGGAATCATGAAAACTGGAATGTTTTTCCTTTGCCTGTTCGTTTTGAGTGTTTTTGCGCCTGTTTCGGGCCAAACCACCATTGATACTCCGATCCGTTTCAGTCATGTGAACCGCGACAGGGATGCAATGGGGAAACTGTACCGGGAGATGTTCCTTCCGGCAAGCCAACATCCTCAGGGATGGACCGAACCGGGGAATTGCCAACCGGGCAAACTGAGCGCTGCCACTTTGAAGGCGCGCCTCACCGAAATCAACTATTTCCGAAAAATGGCGGGTTTGAAGCCTGTTTCCCTTGATCCGGACTACAACCAAAAAGCCCAGGCCGCAGCTTATTTGATGTTCAAAAACGGGTCACTGAGCCACAATCCGCCGACTTCATGGAAGTGCTATACGAAAGATGCTGCTGCGGGTGCCGGCTCCTCCAACTTGGGTTTCGGCGGCGGACTCGACTCCTATATATATGACCAAGGCAGCAGCAACCAAAGTTGCGGCCACCGCATGTGGATCCTGAGAGGAAGGGCAAAAACCTTCGGATATGGCGGTACTGAAGCCACTGACGCGATTTATGTCTTTGGAGATACGGAAGATTACGATTCGCTGCCTCAATACGTCGCTTGGCCGCCTGCAGGATTCATTCCCTCCGAAATCCTGAGCGACCGTTGGACTTTTTCGCTGCCAAGCGAGTCCGCTGACTATTCCAAGGCAACCGCGACCCTTACGCTCAATGGAAAACCCGTTGCGCTCAACTTCACGCAATCAACGGGCTACGGCGATGGCGGCATGTCCTTCGAAATCGCCAATTGGTACGAAATGGAAAAGGAAATGCTGAATCAGAAGGTGAAAGTGCAAATCAAAGGCGTGAAAGTCGGCGCAGAAATGCGCTCTTACACTTATGAGGTTGCACCCTTTGAAGCAGATACCGAGCCAACCTATGTCACTTACGACAACGATGTGGAGGGCCTTCGTGTGGAAGCCTACAGTGATGAAAACGATGGAGAATCAAAAAATGAGGCTGATGCAGAAGAAACCGAGGTTGAAAAACCATTCGCAGAAATGCGCCTAGGTACCATCGATGAATTGAGCAATTCGCGGGAATTGGCCGAATTGACGGTTGCCAAATTGCAAAGCCTGATTGCCCGGGACATCGTGATGGACCCTGCCTTCTGCAAATTCGCGGCAAAGGTTTCAGCGCTGCGCAAGGAAAAGAACCCCGATCCGATCAAAGTGAATGAATGGGCAACCGGAAAAATCAAGGCCTATCTCGCTGGAAAAGCCGGATTGGATGAAGCGCAAGCACTCTCAGCAGCCGCGCCGAAGTTCATGCTGTTGGAAATCACCAAACTTGTTCCGCTCAACGGCGCAGAGACCTTTGAGGAAATCACTGCCGAATTTGCCAAGAAATTTGCGGCCAATCCTGAGCTGAAAGCCTTTGCGCTCAAGTACAAACGCATTCGGCAATGCGGGTTTGGGCTTGCTTGCAAGCCTGTGAAACGCGATGGACGTGCGTATGCGGGCGTGTATGCAACGGTGGTGTTGGCCCCTGCGGGTCTGCGCACGAGCAGTTAACACAGCCAAAAACGAAGGCACAACCCAAGAAAGCGGCTTCTACACGGCCTTTTCTTGGGTTGCTTTTTTTGGGGTGCATTTGAGGTTTGTCAGCACGTGGCCTGAGGTACGTCATTTCCTCAAAACCAGCGCCTTGACAATTTTGAAGGATCGCTTTGATCTTCAAATCAAGGTTCGAATTCACCAATGAAATCAGAAAAATCCCTTCGAATTCTGGCCATTGTGCTCATGATCTTGACTGCAATCGGGGCCTTGCCCGCCGGATACAGTTTCATCGCCGACCCTTCCGGTGCCGGAATGGGTGCCACCGTTGCCGTTTTGCAGCATTCGCCCTTCTCAGACTTCCTGATTCCGGGTATCACTCTGTTTGTTTGCAACGGCATATTGAACCTCCTCGCCGCGGGGCTTTCGATTGGAAAGGTGAAACACTATCCCTACTTGATTTTCGCCCAAGGCAGCATCCTTTTTGGTTGGATCAGCTTTCAAGTGGCCTTTTTGCAGCTGTTCAATTGGTACCATTTGGTTTTTGGAAGTATTGGGCTCGTATTGATGGCGATTGGTTGGATTTTGCTCAGAAGAAATTGGAAACGAACCGCTTCAAGAAATTGAAGGAGGGGTGATCTGGCATTCTGACCGGGATCATCGAGGTGCAACAAAGATGAAAGCAGTGCTTGTATGCGAATCGAGGAATTACATTGACGATCAATGGTTTGCATATAACGAGCTACAAACGTTAGTTTAGTTGGCGTCTGATTGATTTCGATCAAT
The DNA here is from genome assembly GCA_016718825.1 of Bacteroidota bacterium. Classification (NCBI taxonomy): domain Bacteria; kingdom Pseudomonadati; phylum Bacteroidota; species Bacteroidota bacterium. Next base: position 108,496 of record JADKCL010000010.1, read on the forward strand.
AATGCTATCTTTGTTCACAGTGAAAAGTACAGAAATGGAAGATTTGAGAATCAGAAGGCTGGTTTTGGACAAAGTCGGGGTTTTTGAGCATCTAGATTTGGAGTTCAAGGAAAGCCCTGCTAAGGACAAAGCTGAGATTCATATTTTCGTCGGGGAGAATGGGACCGGTAAGACGACGCTGTTGGAGGCTATGACGTGTTTTGAGGGATGGTATGGGCGAACTACGGACAAGGACGGAAACATCTTGTATAATCGTCAATCTAACTGGCGTATTGAGCAAAAGATGGCAAAATCGAATTCTTGCTTCTCGATTGATTTTGGAGGCCACACCGTCGGCAAAACCAATGATCAAAAAGGTGAAACTTCATTCTTAAATCCACTTGATGATTTTTTCTCGAAATACTTTTCTGGTTCCTTGACAAAAGCGGAGAATGGCTCATATCTTTTTTTTGCCTACAATGCTTCCCGATTTCTGAAAACTGCATTTGCGAAACCTGGCCGCGACTTTTACGATCAGCGGCTTCTGGCCGAGGGCATTTCTTGGGACAAAGAATCGGTTAACGAGGCGCTTTTCCAATGGGTTATGGATTGCGATACCAAGGCAGCATTTGCCATTCGTCGCAATGCAAAGGAAGAAGCTCTGAAGTATGAGGCCGAATTGAAAAAAGTCAACGAGACGATCTCAAGGATTCTTGGAAGATCGGTTGGATTTGCGATTGATGAAAAAAACCTTGGCGTACGAATCAAAGTTCAAGACGAAATGACCGATGCAGAAGGTTTAGCGCTGGGCTATCAATCGCTGATCGGATGGCTGGCAGACCTAATTTATCGCCTAAGCCAATTTCCCGATTCGTTGAACTCACGGTTCACCCTCTTTCTGGACGAAATAGACATCCACCTGCACCCCAAAGCACAACGCCGCATTCTGCCGGTCATTCAACAGCTCTTCCCAAAGGCGCAGATCTTTATCACGACGCATTCACCATTTGTGATCGGTTCTGTCGATGATGCTTGGGTATACAAGTTCAAATTGGATGAAAACGGCCATTCCGTTTTCGATGGCGAGCCTAGACGTTCTGAAGATGCCCAAAGTTACCGCACCATTTTGGAGGAGGTGTTTGATATTAAAGAGGAGTTTGGCATCGAGGCCCAGACACAGCTTGATGAATTCTATCAACTTCGCCAAGAGGTACTCAAGGGCTCTACTGACTCTACTTGGCTAACCTTCAACAAATTGGGAATGAAACTAGCGAGCCAGAGTCCAGAAATGCACAGCTATGTGAGTCTCGAACTAAGACAAGCTGCGCGAATCCTTAATCGACAACTTATTCACTAGGAATGCTTCCCTTCAAACGTCCTGACGAACCAACTTATCTCAAAGAGAACTGGCAAAAGTGGGGAGATGCCTATGCTACGCGCCGTACAATCGATGCCGGTGCTCGTTTTCAGTGGCCCCAACTCGACCACGAAAAAATCAATAAGCCATTGAGTGAACTATTAAGTTCTGCCTCTCAGGAACATTGCGCCTATTGCGACTCTCATCCCCTTGGAAAGTGGGAGAATTCGATCGACCATTTCCGTCCAAAATCGATTCCTGAATTCTACCTTCTGGTGTGCAAATGGGAAAACCTCTATTTCTCATGTCCCAATTGCCAAGGATTCAAAAAGGAAAAATGGAGTGATGCCCCTAGATTGATCGCCCCAGACGAGGAGGGCTATTCCTTCGAACGATTTTTCATCATCGATTTCAGTACTTGGCAGATCGAACCAAACCCAAAGGCATCCGAATTTGACCAACAGCGCGCCACCTATACGATCACGACCCTTGGACTGCGTGATAGCAAACATGTCAAGGGAAGGAAGAGCAATTGGGAATTGTACGACTTGAAATCGAGAGTAGGCGAACCGTACGTGATTGACGACTTCGCCTATCGCTACATGCTCGCATGACCCAAGCGATTCGTGAAATTCGAAGTTGATCAGAGATCCATGATGATCAACATCACCGCAGCTTCGCAACCCGAGCAAGGACCCAGCCGTTTAGTCTCGATAAATTTTCAATTTACTCGGATGTACTTTCGTATATTCAGCCATGCAGAAGCCCCGTTTTCAAAAAAATCGACTTTCTTTGGGCAATTGGCTCAAGCTTCTACTTGGTTACTCATTTTTCTTGGTAGTGCATACAAACCTCTCCTTCGCCCAAACTGAGGATGCTCCGCCCCAAGGGATCAGGTGGAAGCTGATTTCCGAAAAGCAACTACCACTTCGTATTGATACAATTCGAAACCTGAGTTCACTCTATTTGAAGGACCCCAAAACCTATCTACCAGCGACATCACTCTTTTCATGGCCTTCCATGGACAGCCTCTTGCCTCAAAAACTCTCCAACGGCGAACCAGTCAACGTGATCGGACGGGCAGTAGATTATACCGAACAAATCTTCGAAGTGGTGCGTTCAGACAGCACAACCTACACCTACCCTACCGGGAAGTACATCAATTGGCTTCGAATTGCGCACTCAGATAGAAACCTCTGGGTCAGGGAAATGGACATCGCAGTGCAAACTCTGGAAGCAGACAGTTCTCGTTTTTTTCTAGTACCAGAAATTTCAGGTCGGAAATTTAACCGTAGTACAAACTGGCGATTGGAAAAATATGACCTTCCATCGCAATCAAAATTATGGGAGTTTTCTCTCCCTAGGGTCGGATACGACATTGAAATTTTGCCTGCATATGGATTGAGAAATGTGGAAAATATCGTTTCAATCCACTATTATTCGAGACAGTGTGGTGGCGGAGGAACAGAAATCATCGTCCTTGACCTTGGCTCCAAGCCGTACCCATTACAATACGGGGGCTATGACGGGGAGGGGTTTTTACCGCGTTCATTTTCAAATTGGCATCTTCCAGCTCTGCACCAAGCAAACTCAGATTCACTGTCATCCTGCCCTTCCCTCTATTTTGATACGGAAAAAATTGCCATCCCCAATTCACTGAGGCGTACAAAGAATCATATTCTAGCCTTCGAAGAGGTGCGCGACACCTTGCTGCTTGACAGCAGTGAAAACTTACCATTCACAAACCCGTCAGGAATGTGGCTCTGGAAAAGCCAGACAACTACTACATACGGCAAATGGAACGGACATCGACTTCGAACTGTTCTTGTAGATATTCGAACAGAGTTTTTGCCTCAAGAGCCTGATTTAATGCGTTTTATTGAATTTTATCAAGACTAGCGAAACGCCGAGATTCCAGTGATGTCCATGCCCGTGATGAGCAAGTGGATGTCGTGGGTGCCTTCGTAGGTGATGACCGTTTCGAGGTTCATCATGTGGCGCATGATCGGGTATTCGCCGGTGATGCCCATGCCGCCAAACATTTGACGAGCTTCGCGGGCGACGGTCAAGGCCATCATCACGTTGTTGCGCTTGGCCATCGAAATCATCGCACTTGTCGCCTTGTGCTCATTTTTGAGTTGGCCGAGGCGGTATGTGAGGAGCTGTGCCTTGGTGATCTCGGTGATCATTTCGGCGAGTTTCTTTTGCTGCAATTGGAAGCTCGCGATCGGCTTGTCAAATTGAATGCGTTCCTTGGAATACTTCAATGCGCTGTCGTAGCAGGCCATGGCCGCGCCAATCGCGCCCCAAGCAATCCCGTAACGGGCGCTGTCCAGACAGCTCATCGGTCCTTTTAGGCCGCGTACGTCGGGGAAAAGATTCGCCTTGGGCACACGGACATTGTCGAATACCAATTCGCCGGTCGTCGATGCGCGGAGCGACCACTTGTTGTGGATTTCAGGGGTGCTGAAGCCTTCCATGCCGCGCTCCACGATCAATCCGCGGATTTTGCCCTGCTCGTCCTTGGCCCAGACCACCGCAATGTCGGCAAATGGCGAATTGCTGATCCAGGTTTTGGCACCGTTCAAGATCACGAAGTCGCCATCTTCCTTGAAGTGGGTCGTCATGCCGCCGGGGTTGCTCCCGTGATCGGGTTCGGTCAAGCCGAAACAGCCCATCATTTCGCCAGAAGCCAGCTTTGGAAGGTATTTGCGGCGATGTTCCTCGGTTCCGTAGCGGTAAATCGGGTACATCACCAACGATCCTTGGACTGAAACCATCGACCGAAGTCCGGAGTCCGCGCGCTCGACTTCCTGCATGATCACGCCGTAGGCGATTTCATCCAATCCGGCGCAGCCGTATTCCTTTGGCAATGAGGGCCCAAAGATGCCCAAGGCTCCGATTTCGGGAATCAAATGGGTCGGACATTTGCAATTCTGCGCCCATTCTTCAATGTCGGGCATAACTTTGGCGTCGATAAAATCGCGCACCGCACCACGGATCATTTTCAGTTCTTCGCTGAAAAGGTCGTCGAGGAGATAATAATCAGGGGCTGTATAAGGAGTTACTGCTGCCATTGCATTTTCTTATTTGAGCGGCAAAGTTAATCGGGAATTGAGAATGGAAAATGGAAAATTGAGAATGATTTGTTCAATGTACTTCTCCTTCATTGAAATTTCAATCTAGACTTCTTACTGTTCACTTTTCACTAATCACTTTTCACTTCTCACTCCTCCCCCACTTCCTTCCCATTGATGATCACAGTTTCAACCTGATCGCGGCAATAGTAATAAGGTAGCGCAGCAAGGCTTTCCATCGGGGCCGTAATGACGAAGTCGGCGCGCTTTCCGGGTTCAATGCTGCCGATTTCGTGGCTCATGCCGAGGGCTGCGGCACCATTTAATGTGATGGCTGCCAACGCTTCTTCGGGCAACAACCGCATTTTGGTGCAGGCAAGGCTCATCATGAACTGCATGTTTCCACCCGGGCTGCTGCCGGGATTGAAATCGCTGGCAATGCAGACCGGAAGGCCTTCGTCGATCATTTGACGTGCCGGCGCAAAGGGGATTCCCAAGAAAAATGAACAACCAGGCAGAACCGTCGGAATCGTTTGGCAGCGCAGAAGTGCCTTGATTTCGTCTGCGCCGATGCATTCAAGGTGGTCGACACTCAAGGCATTGTTGGCGACACCGACCTGCACCCCACCCGAATTGGCGAGTTCGTTGGCGTGGATTTTGGCGCGGAGGCCGTATTTGGCGCCGGCTTGAATGATGCGGGCCGTTTCTTCAACTGTGAAATAGCCTTTGTCGCAGAATACATCAATGAAATCGGCCAATTTTTCTTCCGCGACGCGCGGCAGCATTTCATTGACCACCAAATCGACGTAGCCGGTTTGGTTACCTTTGAATTCGGCGGGGACTGCATGCGCGCCGAGAAAAGTGGTGCGAATGCGAATCGGACACCACTGCGAAATGCGTTTGGCAACACGCAGCATCTTCAATTCGTCTTCGATTGTCAAGCCGTAGCCGCTTTTGATCTCGACCGTCGTCGTGCCCCAAGACAGGATTTCCCAGGCACGTGCCACCGCAGATTCCAGCAATTGCTCCTCCGACATTTCGCGGAGGCGCTTGGCGCTGTTGAGGATGCCACCGCCGCGGGCGGCAATGTCTTCGTAGCTCAAGCCTTTGATGCGGTCGACATATTCCGTTTCCCGACCCTTGGCAAAGACAAGATGCGTATGGCTGTCGACAAATCCAGGAAGGACCAATCGATCCTCACAGTCAATGATTTCGTCGGCCTCCTGGAAAGTACTTGTGATATGATCCATTCGCCCGACAGATCGAATCAAACCATTCTCGACGTAGACATAGGCATTTTCGATCATGCTCGAGTCAGCCATTTCGAAACCGGATTTCTTCAATTCGCCGCGATTGGCGACACAATGCAGCTGATGGATATTTAATAGAAGTAATGTCATGCCTCAAAACTAAGCAGAATGGCGAATTGAGAATGGAAAATTGAAAATGTAAAATGCAGAATGGCGTCATTCTCCATTCTGCATTCTCCATTCTACATTAGAAATTATTTGCCTTTTTGTGCTTTGCGGCTTTCCTTCATGAGGCGTGCACGCTCCTTGCCTTCGGGGTCGCCGAGGCTCACGCGCAGGTTCACGGGAATGCGGGGTTCGCCTTGGAAATGCTCTAACAGCGAGTCCAATCGTGCCGAATTGCTATTCAGGTTGTTGTAGAGCTTGTCGTCTTTGAGCAGCATGCCCAAGGTGCCTTTGCCGCTTTCAACATCGGTCATAAGACCGTTGATGTTTTGGATCATGGAGGAGCTTTGCTCGGCGATCATTTTGACCGATCCGGCAGCGGAGGCCAAGGAATCGGTGAATTTGGCCGTATTTTCCATCACGCGGGTGATGGTCTCATTCTGATTTTTAATGTTCTTGACGATCTTGTTGGCGTTGCCGGCCACGGCCTGAAAGGTACCCATCAGCGTGTCGACGCGGTAGCTTGCGCGTGAAAAGTTGCGGCTCGTGCTCACGAAATCGTCCAGGATTTTGTCGACTTTGTTGCCGGCACTTTCGTCCATGGTATTGTTGAGCCATCCGACGAATTGCTCCAAGTTCTTGATCAGACCTGCGACATCGTCCTTGATCGGCAGAATTTCGTCTTCGATTCGCTCCTCCAAAGATTGCTCGACTTCACCGACCAAAGTTCCGCCATTTTCAACGATTTGGGGTTTGGTGCCACGCTCGATCCGGATAGCTTTGGATCCCAACAAGTCTGCATTCGCAATGATCGCCTTTGAATCGTAAGGAATTTCAAGGCCTTTGTCGAGCGAAAACCGGACTTCGATCTTGCCCGTGCTTTTGTTGATGTCGATGTTCTTGACCTGACCAACGCGGAAACCGTTGTAAAGCACCGGGTTGCCCGTTCCCAGTCCGGCGATGTTGTCGTAGTAGGATTTCAATTCGAATCCGCTCACAAAGATTTTTTCTCCTTTGAGTAGATTAAATCCGAGGATGAGCAGCGTGACAGCCACCGCCGCCAAAATCCCGACCTTGGTCTCGTTGTTCAGCTTCAAAATAGCAGAGGTTAAAACATTAATTCCGTCGTTAAAGCTAACGAAAAAACCGATGTGGAAAGAATGTCCCACACAAAAGGCTAGATACCCTCAAATGCTAAATGGTTGCTTTACAGCGGAATTCGTTTTTTCGGATGGAAGAAAAAAATTGAAAGATCTCCTCCAATCAGTCCCAAACGACCGCTCCAAGCGCCTTGCGGTCTATTTGTCTCCGCCTGAAGCTTCGCCTTTGATGCCCGTTATTTCGGCGTTGTAATCCCTCACGGCGCGGTAAATGGCACTTGCCATGAAGCTTTTGCCATTCTCCGAATTGAGAAAGGTCTCCTCGTCTTTGTTGGAAATGAATCCGGTTTCGATGAGGATCGCGGGCTTGCTCGCGCGCCACAACACGAGATAACCGGCCTGTTTGACCCCACGGTCGCGGCGCCCGACGCGGTTGGCGAATTGATCTTGCACCTTGAGGGCCATCTTGTTGCTCATTTCAAGGTGAACATTGGTCACGTATTGAAAGAAGATGTAGGCAGGAACCGAGTTGGGATCGAATCCCTCGTAAACTTCCTCATAGTCATCTTCCAACATGATCACCGCGTTTTCCCGCATCACCACGTCCATGTTAGCTTCAGCCTTGTGATTTCCGAGTACATAGGTCTCAGAACCAAAAGCTTCCTTGTTTTTGTTGCTATTGCAATGGATGGAAATGAAGAAGTCGGCTTCGTTTTTCGCGACTTCGCCGGCACGGTTGGAAAGCTCGATGAAGGTATCATCGTCGCGTGTCATGACGACTTTGATCTCCGGCAACTTTTCATTGAGCGTCTTTTTGAGGTCAGTTGCAATGGCCAATGTGATGTCCTTTTCTTTTGCAACCGAACCCAATGCACCCGGATCCTTGCCACCATGCCCCGCATCGATCACGATTGTCCTGATCTTACCGTCGTTGGCAGGTTTGGTCGGCGTGTGGAACGAACTTACCACGAAGCCTGCCATCAGGAGAAGCAACCAATGATACAGCTTGAGTTTTTTCATATAAATAACGAGCGAACCGTTAATTTGGCACAAAATTCGCGATAAAGAGAGAGCTTTTCAATCTATTGATTCCAGAATGCACCGCGTTTTTGTACTTTTTTTCATACATTTTATGCTCCTGCTGTCTTTGTTGACCGTCGGATCATACGCAAACGCGCAGCAAACGGTTCCCACGGACAGCATTGTCGCTCCCGGGGATACAATCAAAAAGGTTGCCAAAAACACCGATCCCAAGTCCGACTCCCTCCAATCGCTGAAATTGGCCGATTTGGAGAAGAAGAGTGACCTCAAAAAGTCGATTACGTACAGCGCAGACGACTACATGGTCCTCGATATGGAGACAAAAACGCTGTATCTCCATAAAAACGGGGCATTGAAGTACGATGAAATGACCCTCGACGCCGACTCTGTTGCTGTCAATTGGGAACTGAATCAGATGTATGCGGATGGATTAGTGGACAGCATGGGACAGAAAAATGGTCGGCCAGCCTTTGCGGAGAATGACCAAAAGTATAGTGCAAATCGAATTGCCTATAATTTCAAGACCAAGCGCGGTCTTGTCACCATGGCACGCACCAAACAAGACGAAAACTATATCATCGGGCAATTTGTCAAGAAGGAGGACGATTCGACCTACTACATCAAGAACGGGCAATTCACCTCCTGCGAATTGGAACATCCACACTACTACATCAAGTCGAGCAGGTTAAAGGTCATTCCACGCAGCAAAATCATCACAGGACCTCTCATGCTTGTGATCGAGGACTTTCCGTTGCCGCTCGTGGTGCCTTTCGGATTTTTTCCCAACCAAACCGGGCACCGGTCGGGGATCGTGATGCCAACCTATGGAGAAAGTGCCGACCGCGGTTTCTTCCTCCGAAATGGGGGTTATTATCTGGCAATCAGCGATCATGTGGACTTGTTGCTGCGGGGTGATATCTTCTCCAAAGGTGGCTATCGCCTGGAAGTTGGCTCGGCCTACAACAAACGATACCGCTACGAAGGAAATTTCCAGGTAGAATATGGGGTGCAGAAATTTGGCGAGAAAGACGACCCTGAAGAATTCCGGAGCGTGCAGTCCAACTTCTGGCTCAAATGGAATCACAATCAAACCATCAATCCGCAGGCAAAATTGACCGCCAATGTGAACGCAGGTTCCTCCGGATTTCTCAATCAGAACTCCTACAATGAGCAGGATTACCTGACGAATACGTTGAAATCAACCATCAACTTCACGCAAAGCTTCGCCAATTCACCTTGGAGACTGAACCTCAACCTGGACCATACCCAAAACACGAATACGAAACAGGTAAGCCTTGACCTCCCGAGCCTTACACTCAACCGTACACGTTTTTTCCCATTCAAGGGCAAAAATGCAACTGGAAGTCCTTGGTACCACAACATCGGCCTGAACTACACGATGAGTGTGAAAAACCAGATTTCCGTACCGGATTCATTGCTTGCAGACATTTTCGGGAATCCGACGGGGAGTGTGACGTATCAGGAGATCAGCAATGGGGATACTTCCCTGGTTTCCAAACCTTCGCTCAGCTTTTTCAACAATGGCATCGGGCAATCGATCCCCATCTCCACACAGTTGAATGTCGCCAAGTACATCAACATCCAACCTAGCTTCAATTACAAGGAGTACTGGTATTTCCGCACGCGGGACTACCATTACCACCCTGACAGCCGCAAGGTTGGCTATACAGATCGCTACGGTTTTGCCGCCGCACGCGATTTTAACTTCTCCGTAAGCACCTCCACCCGGATTTATGGCCTTTTTGGTGGTGGCGGCAAGCGTAAAACAACCGTGCGCCACACGGTACAGCCCAACGTGGGCTATACCTTCAGGCCAGACTTTTCCGATGCCCGTTGGGGATTTTACCAAGAGGTTCAAATTGATTCAACGGGCAAAACAGATCGCTTCAACCGTTTTGCCGGCGGAATCCAAGGTTCTCCAGGTGCAGGAGAGCAACAAGTGGTCAATTTTGGATTTAACAACGTCCTTGAGCTGAAATACAGAACAAAAGTGGATCCGGCAGATACCACCGAAAAGAAAGACCCTTATACACGACTAACCCTGCTGGATGCGTTGAGCTTCAATGGGCGATACAATTTCGCTGCCGAGAAATTTAACCTGGATCCATTTTCGTTTGTTGCGCGCACGAACTTCTTCAACAACAAATTCAATTTCCAATTAAGCGGAAATTTGGATCCCTACGCTGTCAATGATGAAGGACAGCGAATCAATACTTTTCTGCCTGGAACAAGATGGAAGTATCGGCCGAAATCAGTAATCTCAATGTAACTTTTGGAACGACCCTCGCCGCAAAAAAGAGCAAGGTAGCCAAGGCAGCCGATGCAACCCCCGAGGAACTCAGCGACCTCAAGCTCTACCGGGACTTGTACGTTGATTTCAATATTCCGTGGCGCCTCAATCTCTCAGCCAACTTCCTGTACAGCAACACTGGAATCAGGAAGGATACCACCTTTACGATCAACATGTCGGGTGATGTGAACCTCACACCTAAATGGAAAGTCGGCTACACAACGGGCTATGACTTCAAGCAGATGGACTTTTCCTACACGTCCTTGAGTCTCTACCGTGATCTACATTGCTGGGAGATGTCGCTGACGTGGATTCCATTTGGAGACCGGAAGAGCTATAACTTCTCCATCAACGTAAAAAGTGCCACGCTCAAGGATCTGAAATTGACCAAACGCAGGGATTGGCAGGATCGGTTCTGATTAGGAATTGCCGTTTTGGGTGATGTCTTCCGAATCCGGTTGAAATGGTCGAATCGCTTGTCGGTCCTGAATCGGAAGCTCCTCCATCAATTCGGCGACCGTCTTTCCGATCCCAGCGACAAGGAAATTCGGGGCGATTTCAGCCCAAGGGACAAGGACAAAGGCGCGTTGCGCCAACAATGGATGCGGAACGGAGAGTCGTTGGCCGACGATGATTTCGGATCCAAATGCCAAAAGGTCGATGTCAATGACCCGTGGGCCCCAATGCACCGACCGAACCCTACCCAATTGGTTTTCAACCTTCAAGATGATAAAAAGCAATTCTTCGGGCTCCCCGTTGAAGGTGACTTCTACCACGGTATTGAGAAAGGCGGGCTGATCAAGGTTTCCCCATGGAGGAGTTTCATACACCTTCGAAGATTGTACGACCTTGGCTCCTTCGCTTGACAAACGTTCAATTGCCGTTGCCAAGGCAGCCCTCCGATCCCCCAAATTGGAGCCCAATCCAAGAAAAATTCCATTTTCCACGGCACAAAACTAGCAGATTCGATGGCCTTGATGATTGGAGCCCTTCAAAGCAGCGCGCAGGAAACATCGACAGTTATCCACAATTTCCCCGAGCCAAAAATTGATTGAATACTCACAATCAGCAACTTAACAGATACTCTCCACATCAGGATAGTGATTGGACACCCACTTTTGTGGATCATTTGTTGAAAAGTCAGACAAGCTTAATTGCCTTAGAATCGGCAACTTGCGTTCCCCTCAAGGTGAGGTCTATTCTCTAAATCAATTCATGCTCAGGAGAAAACAGATTTACTACTACGATACTGAGACGTGCACGTATCAGCCGCAGAAGTTTTCTTTGGGTTTTTTCCTGAAAAAATCGACTTTCTATTTTCTTTTTGCACTTGTAGCTGCAATCGGCAGCAAGGTCTACTTCGACCTCTACATGGTGCAGTGGAAGTCATCCGATCTGCGCAATGATAACGAGTTGCTGTTGGGCCGATTGAATGACATCAACGGAAAGATTGACCGGTTTGAAAACAACCTCAGCGAGATTTACGAAAAGGACAATGCCCTTTACCTTCCGATTGTTGGGGAACATGTGATTCCACAAAGCCGTTGGAAATCAGGAACGGGTGGCGAGGCGATTTTTGACAAATCCATCAACAATGCAGCCTACAAGACGAATTTGCGCATCAACAACCTTCGTGCCCACTTGTCGATGCTCAATCTGAGCTTGGACAAAGTGCATTCTCGGGCAGATAAATTGGACTCCGAGCTCGGAAATATGCCTTCCATTTTGCCGGTGATGGGTTCGTTGATCAGTGGATTTGGTTACAGGAATCATCCGGTTTCGGGTGCTTCCAAGTTCCATGAGGGACTTGACTTTGCCTGCCCCGTCGGAACGCCGATTTATGCAAGTGGCAATGGCGTCGTTGAAATTGCTGAAACCGGGGAAAGTGGTTACGGTATTTGCCTCAACCTCAACCACAAAAACGGATACAAGTCCAAATACGCGCACCTTTCCAAAATCTCCGTTCGCAACGGACAAGAGGTCAAACGCGGACAATTGATTGCATTGAGTGGAAACACAGGCTTGAGCACAGGCCCACACCTGCACTACGAAGTCAGCTATGAAGAGGTCAAAACAGATCCGATTGACTTCATTTACATGGACCTCCCTCCTACGGAGTACATTCGATTGAAGCTGGACAAAGCTTCCGTGACCAAGGAGGCTGTCAAGGAGAAACTCGTCGCTCCTTCGATGGACTGAAGTTCCAATCCCGACACAAAATTCATTACCCAGAGGCTGAATCGGATGCAAAATCCATTTTTGCTATTCGAATTTGTGCCGGATAGCCGGCGTTAACTACGGTTTTGATCATCAAGGCATCACTGCCCATAATCGAGCCTCACCCCCGAAGATCTCCCTCCCCTATTTTGATTGGCTTCCCTGATGTCGATTCGCCTCGATGTAAACAGGTTGTGCGTCTCCCAAGGCTTTGGTGATGTAACTTGTGGTGTCCTTTTTCCAAAGGCCTTGATTGAGCGAATCAATACCGTCATTTTCATGTGTCTACGCTGTTGCTGCGCAATTGGCTGCGCCGTTTTCCATTCTCCATTTTCCATTTTCAATTCTCCATTCCCATGCAACCTTTTCCCTCCGAATCTCATCTAGGGGTTATCAGTTGGTTGAGCAGACCGTGTCAAAATCGGGTACCATGCTTTGTCGGCTTGAGATTTGCTCTAAATCCTTGGTTTCCTCTTTTATGCATACACTCGATTACAGCGCCAAAATGCCGCGGTTGCAAGTATCTCAGCATCTCCTTGACCGGAAAACGATTTCGGATCGGCTTGAATTGCTCGCTGATTTGACCGAATTGCATTCGGGAGAGGAAATTCAAGCGAATACGATCCGAGCAGCGGCGGCGTCCATTCGTGGAACGCAGGAGCAGTATAACAAGGAATTTCTGACGACAGACTTGGACTCCTTGGTGGATTTGAATCCGGAAATGCGGGTGCTTGCCTCGGAAATCATGGTTACCGGAGATGCCGCCGCATTGCTGGACTTGCTGCAAATCACCCCCAAACCCGTGCTTGCAATGTTGCCGTTACCGGGACTCGGTCCTAAACGACTTCGCACGGTTTGGAAGGAAATGGGGATTTGTGATGCCACAACTTTGCAACATGCTGCCACGGAAAATCGCCTGGTCCACCAAAAGGGATTCGGTCCCAAAACACAAAGCCGGGTACTTCAAAGCCTGTCTCAAGCCCGTGCCAATGCAAAGCATTTCCCCATTCAGGATTTGCGCCCAATTGCCCAACGCCTCGAAGTCGAATTGAAAAACCTGCTGGGGCCAAATGCCAAATTTACCTTTGTAGGGGAATTCAGGCGCGGCCTCACCGTCTGCAATGGCTTGGAGATTCTTGTTGATCCCGATTTTTACCGCGAGATCATCCTGCACATGATCAAGACTCCCGATTATGAAATTTTGACCGCAGGGACTGACCGTGTATTGGCAAAAGTTCGGGATACAGAGATCCATTTCAATTTCATATTTCGGGGGGCAGACTATCATTTGGAATGCTTTCGCAGGTCTGGAAGTGAGGAACATGTAACATTGATCCCGATCGACCAAAACAAGATTTACCGTTCGGAGGCCGAAATCTATGAAGATGCCGGGCTACCCTTGATGCCTGCGGCATTGCGCGAGGGCAAGGAGGAGGTAAAACTGACGCTCAGCCGCAGGTTACCCCAACTCATTCAACAGCAAGACATCAAAGGCCTTTTCCATGCCCACAGCACATACAGCGACGGAAGCGACAGCATTGAGACGATGGCTTTGCGTTGCCGTGAAATGGGAATGGCGTATCTCGGAATCAGCGATCACGGCCCGCTTCATCATGGAAAGTGCCTGACGCCGGAATCCATCTCGGCGCAGCACCGTGAAATCGACCGTCTGAATCAAAAAATGGCTCCATTCCGCATTTTCAAGGGAATTGAAGCGGAAATTCAGGCAGACGGAAGCTTGGGGATGCCCGATCAGTTGCTGGCCACCTTTGATTTTGTCATCGCTTCCATGCACCCCAAGGAAATACTCTCCAAATCCGATGCAACCATCCGCTTGGTCAGGGCAATTCAGAATCCCTACACGACCATGATTGGACATTTGACGGGACGCATGCTGCTCGCCCACGATGGGCAACCCGTTGATGTAGAGGCCATCATCGATGCTTGCGCTGAATATCAAGTGGCATTGGAGCTGAATTGCCATCCAAGCCGGATGGACATTGATTGGCAAATCATTCGCAAAGCCGTGGCGCAAGGAGTTCAGATTGCGATCAACCCCAATGCGCATTCTGCGCTGGCATTGGCTGACTATGAAACAGGCGTGATCGTGGCACGCAAAGGGATGCTGAGCAAAGACTTAGCGGTGAACGCCCAAAATTTGGACGAAGTCGCCGCTTGGCTGGCACAACGCCGTGGAAAGCACTGCGGATGAATTCCTAAATTTGCCGCGATGCGCAAATATTCATGGATCATTTTACTGGCGTTCGCAGTGTCAGGCTGCGGCCCCAAATACCTGGAACGGTCCGGAATTCCGCTGATTTGGGGGATGCGCATGGATGAAACAGCAGACGAATTTGAGTTTTCCGAAAATCTGGCCTACGTCGCTGAATCCGATGCGAATGAAATTTTGCTGGAGTTGCCTTTGCGTGCGGACAGCTTTGGCCTTCCTGTGGTTGGCCACATTCCGTCCAAAGAATCCATGCGATTGCTCAAAGATTCAAAACGCACATTAAGCCTGGTATTTGCCACGACCAATTATAAGGAGCTTTTTCCAACGGAGGATTTTCCGGCTCCGCAAATTTGGTTTCGCTACTTGAATGCTGCATTGGATTCTGCATTGGCGCCCTTCATAGGCTGCAAAGTCAGCCGGGTGATCCTTGCAGCGGATTGGGGGCTCATGACCGATGAAAACGAATGGAGGCAAATCCTGGATCACATCCGCACAAAAATGCCCGATGCCTTGATTTCATTTGGTGCGCGCCACGAGGCACTACATTCCAAAAGCCTATCCGTCCTGTCAGATGAGATTGCCATTGACTACGCGCCGATTGCCGGCGAGGAACTCAAAAGTCCGTGCAGAACAGAAAACCTCCGCATCACCGCACTCGCAAAGCAGTCTGGCAAGCCGATTTTTATATTCCGGGCGAATGTCATCGGGGAAAATCCGGCATTACAAATCCAGAATCGACTGCGATTCTGGCAACCTGAGGTTGAAATCAACGGCATTTGCCTCAATACCTTGTATGCCAAGATTCCTCCGAGGGATGCGACAACTTACTACGGTATGGCAGATGATCCGGCAGTGTCAGATTTCATTCGTATGTACAAACAACGTCTACCCCTCTGAAATCGTCAAAGGCAGTAGTCGAAAAAGAATATTCTCCTTAAATTTGCAGTTCAATTATTCTAAATCCGAAATGAAAAAAATCAATTCCATTTTTTGGGCCTTGTTGGTGATTGCAAGCACTGCATTTGCCCAGTCGCCATTCCAAGGTACCATCAAATATGACTTCAACATGGATGGAGAAGGCATCGAAGCTTACAAAGCGATGTTGCCGACCGGCATGGAAATCACGGTGCTCAAAACCGATGTTATCACCGAAATCAAAGGTGGCATGGCAGCGATGGCGATGGGTCGCACCATCACAAAAACCAAAACCGGCATCAGCTACATGATCAAGGACAGCGAAGAAACCATCTACGTGATGGATCCTGCCAAAATGAAAAAAGAAGGTGACGACGATGCGGCTGCCGCTGACCCGACCGTGACCAAGGAAGACGAAGTGTTGACCATCGCGGGCTACGAATGCCAGAAGTACACCGTCGTGAGCCAAACACCGCAAGGCGAAAACACATCCTACTTGTGGACGACCGACAAATTCGCAATTCCGAAATCGGAAAAAAGCGCTGGCGGCGGAATGTCAGGCATGCTGGATGCCAAGGGTGTACCGGGAACGCCATTGAAAATCATGACTTCGCAAATGGGAATGACCGTGACGATCACCGCCAACGAAGTCAGCACAAAAGCTCCAAGTAAGTCCATGTTCAAATTCCCAAAGGGTTATGCCAAAGAAGACTTTGACATGTCCAAAATGGGAATGGGCATGTAATGGCAGGCTTTTTGCTTCCATTTGAAAAAATCATCAACCAAAGGCGGGATTTCCCGCCTTTGGCATATCCAAGAAGAATGCAACGACATATCAAGGCTATTTTTGCTGTGGCATTTCTCCTGAGCACGTTGAGTGCACACGCGCAGGAGGTACTTCTGAATGACTCAGCCACCATTCCCCCGTTTGAAGGGGTGATCGGATTCAGGATCCGCTACGAGGGAAAACTGAATCCGGCGACAAAACCCTATCTCGCCGATTCCATGACCATGTTTGTGGGGCAAAATGGCCTCCTCTATCGGTACCACGGCGGCAAAAGCGGGGAATTGCAGTCGCAGGTCCTTTGGGATGGTGAGACGCAGACCTTTTGGCTACTCGACGAAGGGCGCAAAACAGCTGACATGATCTCCGATATTTTTTGGACCGGCTATGTTGCCAAACCCAAAGTGCTGACTGAAAAGCTAACGGTTGCGGCTCATCCCTGTGTTGCGTGGAGCTTGACACTGGACAAACGAGTCGAGAAAATCTGGGTAAACGACTCCATCTACTTTGGTGGGCAATTGATCGATAGCTTGAAACTGCAGCAGCCTGCCTTTCTCGCCGCCGGCATCAGAAAGATTCCTTTACAAACCCGCCGTACGCATGCGGGTGACGTCGTGACGATTCAACAAGCCATGACCATCACGCCTGGCGCACAAGACAAATGGCTGTTCAAAGTTCCCGAAGGCTATATCATGGGCGAATTTGATCCCTCGAGGTTGATCCACCCTATTTTGAAGCCTGCTGAAAAATAAGGCGAAATTTTGAGCTTTATGGTTCCCTAAACTGATGCGCGGGGCTTGGATTGGCATGCAAATTTTTGGTGCAAGTCATAAGCAATCAGCGTCTTTCCCGGATGGGAGGGCAAAAGATACCTGTCGGAATGTGATATAACAGGAAAAGCGGGCCAAGGCCCGCTTTCTATATTTCTGCATCCACAAGGATTTAACGAAGCTTAGAGCTTGTTTTTGGTCAAGAAATCCTTGACCTGATCCTGAGGAATCATTTCTTCTTTGAACATGTAAGCGCCCGTCTTCTCATTGCGAATCGGGTAAATGACCTTTGTCAAGTTGACACGGGTCTTATCTTTCAGTGTTGCAACGACCTTCTTTGCCATGACGTTTTCTTATTTGATCTCTTTGTGGACTGTGTACTTTTTCATAATGGGGTTGAATTTCTTCAACTCCATACGACCGGGCGTATTTTTCCGGTTTTTCATGGTCACGTAACGTGACGTGCCAGACAACCCAGATGTCTTGTGCTCGGTGCATTCCAAAATCACCTGAATTCTATTGTCTTTACTTTTCTTAGCCATGCCTCATCAATACGTTTAAGGGACTGCAAATGTACAAGCATTATTTCTTAATTCCAACCCATTGCCTACTTTCCTCGAAATGGGTCGAAAAAAACTCCAAAAAGTTATCCTCATTCACCCAAACAGAGGGTTTTGAGGTCTTGACCGGCAAAATTGCCGCTCGACATCATCAAAAACACGTTCCCCGATGCTGTCCGTTGGGCAGCAACCAGGCGCTTCAGCTCTTCGACATTGGTTGCATACTGAATCTCGTCGTCTGCAAAAGCCTCAACAAGCTCTGCTTTGGAGATTGCCGGATAGTTCTTCATCTGCAGCGTATGGGCATCGATGAATACAATCTTGTGCTTCAGGCCCTTGAGCGTCTTCTTGTATTGGCTCAAAAAGGCTTTGTTCAAGCTGCTGAACGTGTGCAACTCCAAACAAGCAACCAATAGGTTCCTGCCATACAATTCGATGACGGCCTCGACCGTGGCCTTTACCTTGCTTGGGGAATGGGCAAAATCCTTGTAGATGACATTTTTGCCATCGTCGTGGATCTTTTCCAAGCGCTTTGCGGCGCCTTTGAACGTCGAAATATGCTTCAAAAACTCTGCAGGTTGCACAGCGAGCAGCTTGCAGACTTCCCAAGCACCGGAGATATTGCTGATGTTGTGGCGACCGATCACCTGCAACGGCGTCGCCGAACCCAGCATCCGAAGCTCAAATGCATGGTCCTTGATGCGAAAATCCGGAGTGGTATAGGGATGGAGGTAGTGCTCATCGGGCTTGGAAAAGCGTTTGATGATGCGGCGTACTTCCTTATCGTCGTCATTGTACACGAGTGCGCCCGCCTTGGGCATCTGCGCAACGAGTTGTTCAAATTGCCCGATATATTCGGCTTCAGTCGGGAACACATTAATATGGTCCCATGCAATGCCCGAAATCAAGGCGATATGCGGCTGATAGACGCGAAACTTGGGACGCCTGTCCAAGGGACTTGCCAAGTATTCGTCGCCTTCCAGGATGATGATCGGCGCATCGTCACTGAGACCGACCATGGTGTCAAATCCTTCGACTTGGCCACCGGCCATGTAGTCAAATTTGCGTCCCATGCCCTTCAAAACATGCATCACCATCGAGGTGATCGTGGTTTTGCCATGGCTGCCGCAGATGACGACACGCTGCTTGTTGCGACTATGCTGATACAAGAATTCGGGGAAGGACCAGATTTTGATGCCCAAGGCACGTGCGCGGTCCAATTCGGGGTTGCCATCTTTGGCGTGCATGCCGACGATGACGGCATCCAAACCTTCATGGATACGCGTGGCATCCCAGCCAAATGTAGCAGGGAGCAGACCAACTGCGGCCAAACGACCGCTTGCAGGCTCATAGATTTCATCGTCGGAGCCGCTCACGACATGGCCAAGATTGTGCAGTGCGATGGCAAGATTGTGCATCACACTGCCTCCGATCGCTATGAAATGTACCTTCATCAGGGCATTGGAATATGAGTGCAAAAATAGTGGCTTTTTGGTCGAATGAAAATCGGAGTTCAAAGCCACTGGAAATCAAGCTATTTGTCTCTTCTTACAAAGTCCTTTTTGAGCCATCCGCCTTGTGGGCGCGGTGCGTAGTCGTGGGCAAGTAACAGGCTATCGCATTCATACGCAATTGAAGGAGAATGCCTTAGCCATCGATCTAGGAGGCAATCCGGCTGCAAATCCGCAATCACATGTCGATAATCCACCTTTGTATGACCGGGAATATAAAAATCGGCCGGGGTGGACCGGAGGTCCCAATAGGGTGCCAATCTTGCAATCTCACGGTTGTTGTAGCCCAAAACATCGACCAATTCGCAGTTGGAAAAATAGCCAAGATCACCCGCCTGTACGACCGCGACGCGGTTTGCCGTTCCAAAACTGCGATTTACCTCCAAAGCCTTCATCACATTCCACATCTGGTATTGGGTATTGTAGGGCGGTTCCTTGACCCAAAATCGTTGCCAATGCGCGTCAAATTTCCCCACAAACATCAATCCGTTGATGAGCACAAAAACAAGCAGCGATGCCAACGTGGGCAACGCATTCTTCAAAACCATTCCAGTCGCTCCCTTCAAACGCTTGGCCCATTCGTATCCGCCAGCGGTCAAAATCAGCAAAACCCAAGGCAAAGTGATGATAGTGAACCGATTCGCCCCGACCCCAGACTCCTCCCAA
Source organism: Bacteroidota bacterium (assembly GCA_016718825.1). Lineage (NCBI taxonomy): Bacteria > Pseudomonadati > Bacteroidota > Bacteroidota bacterium. The sequence continues at coordinate 128,429 of JADKCL010000010.1, forward strand.
GCGTCCCCGCCAGCATATAGGTTGTAGGCCAAGTAGGTGACTATCAGCGCCAGGGAAAGCCACATCGCTTTGTTCTTTCGCAAGGGAATCATCATCAAGGGCAGCAATACCCAAACCAGCCAAAGTGGCTCGGCCCAAACTTTAAAATGAAACCATGCCCGATCGATCCGAATGTCCAGCGGAATTTTGTACAGCTTAAGATAATAGGTATTCGGAAAAAAGTCGTGGAAATAGACCAGCCTGAATACCAGATATATGGCCATCGGGCCGCCTGCGATCAACAGGAATTTCAGCGCTTCTTTCCGATGCCGGATCAGCCAGGGTGCCAAAAACAAAATGGTGAGTCCGACAAAAAACACCATGTCCATGCGCAGCAACAGCGCAGCCGCGAGCACGAGTCCCAATCGATGCAGGTGTTTTGTTTGGTGCTGCGCTTCGAATGCCAGGAATTGATCGATTCCCAACAAAAAAAGCAGGACCTGCGGGCCGCATTCCATGCCGACAAGCGACCAGAAATTCAGCGGATAAAGAAAGGCGAGGGAAAAAGTAGCTGCAATGCGCGGCAAAACGGATTCGATTCCTAAACGGAGGTGCAAAATGCGATTCAGCACCACGATATTCAACCCGAGAATTCCGGCGCAGAAGATGGCAAAAACCAAGCTGACCTTGCTCCAGGCGATGGGCAAAAGTTGGAACGGAACCATCAAAAATGTCCATAATGGACTGGAAAACCCTTCGACTGGATCCCCGAATTTGGCCCAATTCAGTCCATGGCCCTGTGTCAAGTTCTTGGCGTAAGTCATGCTGATCATCCCATCGTCAAACAAACTGTAGTACCGTTCGCCGTCGATGTCAAAGGAGCCTTGTTGGATAAAATGACCCGACCAGATTGCCAGCAGCAACAACAATGGAACAAGGTAAAAACGGGAAACCATTCGGGACATCGGCGGGCAATTTAGAGAAAATCTAGGTTGCCGAATAGCCTTCTTTGGAGAATGAAGACTGATCAAACCGTCAAAACAGCTAAATTAGCTTCATGAAACTTTACGCGATTGAGACGGGCCGCTTCCGATTGGACGGTGGGGCGATGTTTGGGGTCGTACCCAAGCCGATCTGGCAAAAGACAAATCCGGCAGATGACCGCAACCGCATCGACATGGCCATGCGTTGCCTGCTCATCGAGGATGCCAACCGGTTGATCTTGGTAGACAACGGTTTGGGGCATAAATACGATGAAAAATTCTCCGGACTTTACGGCGTCGATCATGGTCATAGCACCCTTGACCGCAGTCTCGAAGCGCTGGGATTTGGCAAGGAAGACATCACGGACGTGATTCTCACCCACCTTCATTTTGACCATTGCGGCGGCTCGACCGAATGGCATCCGGGTAAGGAGCGCTACGAAACGGTGTTTGACAATGCCCATTTTTGGCTGCAAAAATCCCACCTCGCTTGGGCCTTGGCGCCCAATCCCCGTGAAAAAGCAAGTTTCTACGACGAAAACATCCAACCCATCGTGCAAAGCGGGCAACTGCGGCTCCTCGATGGCGAATCGGAATTGTTCCCTGACATTTCGCTCAAGATTGTCAACGGCCATACCGACGGGATGCAATTGCCATTGATCAACTACAAAGGCCGCAAGATTCTCTACGCTGCCGACCTTTTTCCGACCTTCGGACACCTGCCGCTACCTTATGTAATGGGCTATGATACAAGGCCTTTGCTGACCTTGGCGGAGCGTGAGGAATTCCTGCCTTGGCTCGTCGACGAAGGCATCGTACTTTTTTATGAGCACGACCCCTACCACGAATGCGGCACGGTCAAGCGCACAGAAAAAGGCGGATTCCAAAGCGGAGACACCTTCCAATTGGCCGACCTCTGATTTGGCAGAGCCCCTCAATATTCGGCGAATTGGGCACATTTTGCTTGCAGCGGGGCTGTTTTTGTTTGGCTTCGCCATTTCCTTGTGGTACGGCAGGCAGGGCATGAACCCGCTCGACAGCTCCATCGTTTTTGATGGCGGATGGCGGTTGCTGCAGGGACAACGATTTTTTGTGGACTTCTCCTCCCCTAGCGGCTTCGCTCCTTCATTTATCCAAGCCATATTTTTTCAGATTTTCGGGGTGAATTGGTTCGCCTATTGCTTGCACGCGGCGGTTTTCAATGGTCTTTTTGCGCTGCTGGTCTATGGCGTGTTGTTGCTGGCAAAAGGGCCGCGCTGGCTATCAGGAGGTTATGCAGCACTCAGCGCTGTCGTGTTTTATCCGCCGATGGGTGTGCCCTACTTGGAACAGCATGCCTTCTTTTTCATTCTCTTGGCCGTTTACGTGGCTACATTGGCTGCGAAAATGAACGGAGGATGGCGATTTGGACTTTTATCCACGCTGCCCACGATCGCGTTATTCGCAATTCTGAGCAAGCAAAGTCCCGGATTTTTCGTTTTTCCGCTGATTTTGATCGTTTTGATCTGCTGGTTTCCGATTCGGGAATGGAAAAATCTGATTTTGCCATTGCTTGGCGGGCTGATGCCGGCTTTTATCCTTCTCATCTTGATGGTTGGAGACGCGGGACTTGGCAGCCCTGGATTTTGGCAAGGATTCTGGACACTCCCACAAACAATTGCAGATCAAAGACTTGAAGAATGGACCTACGGGCCCTTCAAGACGATCCGGACCATCGCGTGGTATCCTTTTCAGGTACTTGGGGGCTTTGATTTCATCCATCGCTACTTGTTGTATGTTCCGTTTTTGCTTTTGGCTGTCGAAGTTTTGATTCGCTTCATACAACAACGCCTGAGAAATGATTGGCCGCCGATTCGTTTGTTGATTTTGGGCATTGGCTTGACAGTGACGTGCAGCTTTTTCATGCATTTCACCTTGAATCAGCCGCAAAACGGCTTGCCTTTGGTTTTTGTCGCGATCGGCTTGGGACATATTTTCTGGCGGGAATGGCTGCGCGGATTCGCAGGCGACGTGCGCTTCCGGCCGGTTTGGCTGCCGCCGTTGCTCAATGGGTTGTCGATTCTGCTTTTTGTCAGCGGCATGTGGAGCACATGGCAATTCCACAAGCAAACGAATGAACCACGCTTCGCCTTGGACTTTACCGACCAATTCCCATTCAATTCCGAATTACCCGTTGATCGGCAATGGGGATTCCTCAACTACCAAGCGCCCTACGTATGGGGGGACTTGAAACCTTGGGAATTTGTCGAATGGATGAATGCGCGGGAAGGGAATTTCCTGCTTTTTGGGGACTTGAGCATCGTTTATGGCTTGACAGGCAGGCCTTCGGTTTCACCTGCACTTTGGTTTCATGAAGGATTGACGTTTCCAGCCCAAGGGACGGAAGGTTTTGCGGAATTTGATGCCAAGCTGCTTGCGGCATGCAAGTCCTACCGTCTCAAGTATCTCGTGTTTGAGCAAGAGAGCCGCGAAACATGGATGCATTCCAAATTCGAAGATTTTCCGCAAACAAGTGCATACTTGCATGAACGGGAATTTGGCGGATTGACGGTCGGGGGATTTCTTGTGGTCAAACTCGATCCCTAAGCGCAACGATTTGCAATCAATGTCTCCGGCTTCGCCGGGCATTGGTCAGGTGGTTCCTGTCCCTGAAATCAGGTTCCTTTTTGCTGACCCATTTGATGAATTTTTCCATTTCGGGATGGTCCCGCAAGCGCTCGAGGGTGTGGTAAAAATCCAGCAGTTCACGTTCGGTGAAAATGGAGTGGATTTTGGTATGACAAACGACATGGAGCGTCACGGTTTCCGTGCCCTTGTAGGTTTTGGGTTTGAGGTGATGCTCGTTGATGGAACGGCCTTCGATGAGATCGCGTCCACAAATGCCGCAAGTGCCGATGATTTTGGATGTTGACATGTCAGCTTAAAACATTGAACGTGCAAAAATAAGGCGATCAACAAAGATTGCAGCCACAGGAGGCGAATTTCAGCATCCTTTCGAACCGCTTGCTTGATAAAATTCACTTCGATGCCCTCAGAATCGATTCGGAAAGCCATTAACTTTGCATTCGAATCAAAATTTTACCGGAAGATGAAACGTCTGCTTCTACTTTTTGCTTTTGCCGCTGCCAACCTTGTCAATGCTCCTCTTTGGGCGCAAGACACGACTAACCTTCGGATGATTTCGTTTTCTGACGGTGGCGAATTGGTCCTGTTCAATTCCGACACAAGCACGATGTACTATTCCGGGTTCAATACGAATGCGAGTTTCAATGCCATCTTCCACCATCCGGCCACGGGAGACCTTTATTGCCTCCATGATACCGTAGCGACGACAGGCCGCAGGGATTTCTACAAAATCGATCCCTTTTCCGGGGCAATGACCTTCGTTTATTCGCCTACCCGCACCTTTCTTGCTGCTGCCTGTGTCGGACCCAACGGAATGGTTTATGCCATTTCCGGAAACGGTGGTGGCGGACCCGGCCAAATCTATGCCATTGACATGTTCAACGGAACCGAAAGCCTCTTTACCACCACCGACATGACCTTCGGCGGGAACTTTCAGGTTGGCGCCAACATCACCTACTACCCACCGACCAATGAATTGTGGCTATTCGGTGGCAGTGCAGATTCACTCATCAAGATCAATGTCACAACATTGGCAGAAACGAGGGTCGCGGCATTCCTGAATGCCGATGCGGCCTTGAAAGCAACCTATTTGGAGGGCAATACCTTCTGGTTGGCATCAGACTTGGCTTACACCTTTGATGCCCTCACCGCGGACTCAATCAAGTCCTCGACCTTTGCTGTCCCTGATTATTTGACCGACCTGGAAATGCTGGATTTGATCAAGGGAAGCGACACCATCGGAATATGCAGCGGAGACTCCGCCACATTGATTTCCCGTTTTGCGCCTGATTCCTATGCTTGGTATTTAAATGGAGCACCCTTGGGCCTGACAACTTCAAGCATCAACGTCGCAACTGCCGGCACCTACCGACTTTTGATCCACAGCGACAATGGCTACGACATGTGGTCAGAAGAAGTGGAAGTTGTGGCCGGAACCACGCCCATTGCCGGATTTGCCCAAAGTGTTGACACCGTACAAGTCGGCGTTGCCGTCAACTTTCAAGACCTCAGCGGCGGCGGAACAGCCTATACCTGGACCTTCGGGGACGGGAATTCGAGCAATTTGAGCAATCCAAGCCATGCCTATACCACGGTTGGCACATACTCTGTGATGCAAATTGTCGGCAGTGGACCCTGCACAGACACCGCCTACGGGCAGGTGGTGGTGATCCCTTTGGTGGGAATCGATCCGGGACAAGGCGATCTTGCAATTTCCGAATTCACCTGTTCACCCAATCCAGCGAATGCCAAAACAACCATTGACGTCAGCACAGGCATACCGATGCAAATTTCGGTGGAGGTCTACAACCTTTTGGGAAAAAGGGTAGCCTTGCTGCATGATGGCATCTTGGAAGCGGGAATCCATCATTGGAACTGGTCCTTGGACGGTCAAAATGGCCAACCTGTGGCGGCAGGCCTGTACTTTGTGAAATTGACGGGAGAAAATGGAGTGATGTCCCGCCGCGTGGTTGTCTCCCGCTGATCTCATCATTGGAATGGCATTCACGCTGTAAAAATCGAAACCGAACGACCATGCCCACGTATGAAACATCGGGCATTCTTCTCAATACACTGCAACTTCAGTAACTTCGCCCATATCTTTTAGGTACCCGTTATGATCACCACCATTAAAATGTTCATGGGCCTTGTGCTTGCCATCGTTGGTGTGGCAGCCTTTTTGGCTGGCTATACCAAGTATGGCTTTGTCCTCAAACTCATCTTTGGCAAGGAACGTGTCAAAAGTACAGGAACGAAGTGGTTGAGCCTCTACCTCTATATCGGTGCAGGCGTGTTGCTTTTCATTGCATTGCTGTTGCTATTGCCCTGATTTTCGACTTTCCTTGGCCATCAAGGCATCCGTCAGGCTTTGACCGGAATCAGCTTATCACGCAAAAACGGTCCGGTCTTGCTTTCTGCGCAATCCAAGATCCCCAAGGGCGGCCCTTGATAGACGAGTTGACCACCTTTGTCGCCACCTTCGGGCCCCAAATCAATCAGCCAATCCGCGCATTTGATCATTTCAAGGTTGTGCTCCACGACCAAAACCGTGTTTCCCCGTTCTACAAGCTCATTCATCGCATACAACAATTTCTTGATGTCTTCGAAGTGCAGACCCGTGGTCGGTTCGTCAAAAATGTACATCGTGCCCTTTTTGTCCTTTCCTTGACTCAGGAAAAATGCCAGCTTCACACGTTGCGCCTCGCCGCCTGAAAGCGTGCTCGAACTTTGTCCCATTCGCAGGTAACCCAAGCCTACCCGGTTGAGAATTGAAAGCTTGCTCACAATTTTCGGCTCATCGACAAAAAATTCGGAAGCCTCGTTAATGGTCATGTTGAGGACATCGTCGATGTTTTTGCCTTTGTACTTGACCTGCAAAACGGGTTTGCGGAACCGACGGCCATGGCATTCCTCGCATTTCAAGGTAATGTCAGGCAGGAATTGCATTTCAATCGTGACAAAACCCTCGCCTTTGCAAGTTTCGCAGCGACCACCTTCGACGTTGAAGGAAAAATGGCCCGCCTTCATGTCTGCTACCTTGGCAGCAGGCTGATCGGCATACAAATCGCGGATGGCATCATACGCCTTTATATATGTGACCGGATTGCTCCGCGCACTTCTGCCAATCGGACTTTGGTCGACCATTTCGACGTTGCCGATTTGGTCCAAGTCCCCTTCCAATTTATCAAAATGGCCTGGCTTCTCGCCATAAGCGTCGATTTGGCGCTTGACCGCAGGGTACAAGATCTTGGTAATCAGGGTACTTTTACCCGAACCGCTGACGCCCGTCACGACGGTCATCGCTTGCAAGGGCACCTCAATGCTCACATTCTTGAGGTTGTTTTCCATCGCCCCTAGCAGGCGGATGCTGTTGATTTTCTTGCGCCTGACCTTCGGAAGCGGAATTTCTTCCCTGCCGGTAAGGTAGCGTGATGTAAGCGAATCGGATTTCAACAATTCATCGCTTGTCCCAGCAAAAACCACCTCGCCACCCAATTCGCCAGCGCCAGGGCCCATGTCGATCAAGTAGTCTGCCCGGCGAATCATCGCCTCGTCGTGCTCGACAACAATGACCGTATTGCCTTTGTCGCGCAGCCGCTCCACCACGGAAATGAGCCGCTCCGTATCACGCGGATGCAGGCCGATGCTCGGCTCGTCCAAGATGTACATCGCCCCGACAAGGCCACTTCCCAGCGAGGTGGACAGCTTGATGCGCTGCATTTCGCCGCCGGAGAGGCTGTGAATCTGCCGGTTGAGCGTCAAGTAGCCGACGCCCACGCGCACGAGGAATTCGAGGCGATTTTTGATTTCGTTGAGGATGCGGGCAGCGATATGGCGTTCGCGCTCATCCAACTGCAAATTTTCAATCACGACCTGCAAGTCTGTGATTTCCATTCCCAACAAGGCGCCGATGTTTTGGCCGCCAACCTTCACATAACTTGCATCCTTGCGAATGCGGCTACCTTTGCATTCGGGGCAGCGGGTGTAGCCGCGGTAGCGGGAAAGCATGACGCGGTTTTGGATCTTGTGCAGTTGACTTCCGAGGAAGGTAAAAAACTGATTGTAGCCCCAAGCCTTGCCAAGGCCGTCGCGGACTTTGTCTTTTTGTTCTTCGGTCAGGGCATGCCATGGCCGGTGAATCGGGAAATCGTGTTTGGCGGCTTCCTTGAGGAATTCCTGCAGATATTCCTGCATGTGTTCGCCGCGCCATGGCGCGACGGCACTTTCAAACAGCGAGAGCGTGCGGTTCGGGATCACCAAGTCCTCGTCGATGCCGAGGATGCGTCCGAAACCTTCGCAGGCTTTGCAGGCGCCGTAGGGATTGTTGAAGCTGAACAAATCGACCGAAGGCGCTTCAAAGGCGATGCCGTCCCGCTCGAATTTTTCTGAGAACTCCTTCCATTCGCCGTCATCGACCTTGACAAGGCAGCTTCCAAAGCCCTCTTGATAGGCGGTTTGTACTGAATCCGAGAGCCTGAATGCCAGAGCTTCATCATCGTCGTGCGTCATCGCAAGCCGGTCGATCAGCAACAGGAAATCCTCCGCTTTTTTCGGAAGCTTTCCTTCGAGCATGCCCTCGATATCTTCTACACGGCCATCGACCCACATGCGGGAAAATCCCTTTTGCAGGGTGACCTCGAGTTCCTTTTTGTAGCCCTGCGAACGGATTTTGACCTTCGAAGCAAGATAAACCTTGGTACCCTCTTCTTGCTTGAGGATGTAGTTGACGACATCAGAAACCTGATCGCGGGTGACCAAATCCCCTGAAATCGGCGAATAGGTCTTTCCGGCACGTGCAAACAGCAGCTTCAGAAAGTCGTAGATTTCAGTCAATGTACCGACTGTGGACCTGGGATTGCCCGAGGCTTTGCGCTGCTCGATCGCCAATGCGGGAGAAATGCCCTGAATGTAATCGACATCGGGCTTTTCCATGCGGTCCAGGAACTGCCGCGCGTAGGAACTGAGGCTTTCGACGTAGCGTCGTTGCCCCTCCGCATAGAGCGTATCGAATGCCAAAGACGACTTTCCGGAACCGCTGACCCCCGTGATCACAACGAGTTGCTTCCGCGGAATCTCAACGGTGATATTCTTCAGGTTGTTGACCCGAGCACCTTTGATTAAAATGTTTTTGATACCAGACAATATTCTAACGATTTATTCGTAACTACTACCAAATGCCTGCGTAAAACGATCATTGAATCACGACGCAAGTTACGTTTTTCCCTTGTTTAACCGCATTTCACCTCGAATGTTAGGTGGTTTTTTAGAATCCTCAAAAAAGAAAATCGGCTCATGCGCAAGCCCTTGATACCAAAAGAAGACCACGAACTCGTGATGGAGTTCATGGGAGGCAACGAGGATGCCTTCGGTCAGTTGATGGACCGGCACAAGAACAGGATCTTTACCACGATCTACTTCATTGTGAAGGACCGCGAACTGGCAGAAGACATTTTTCAGGAGACGATGATCAAGATCATTCGCCTCGTGCAAGCCGACAAATACGACGAAAAGGGGAAATTCATTTCCTGGGCGGTGCGCATCGCCCGGAATTTGGCCATTGACGAGTACCGCAAAGACCGTCGCGGCCCGAAGATGCTGCGTGAAAATGAGGAATATGACATTTTCAACACCGTTGGCGGTACGGAAGAGAGCATCGAAGAAAAGATCATTCACGAAGAAAATGCCCAATACGTTCAGGATTTGATCCAACAGATCCCTGAAAAGCAACGGGAAGTTTTGATTATGCGGCACTATGCCAATATGAGTTTCAAGGAGATTGCCGACGTCCAAGGGGTGAATATCAACACGGCCCTGGGCAGAATGCGGTATGCGCTGATTCATTTGAGGAAGTTTGTCGGGTTGGAAAGCAAAATGGATATTCGCAATGAAGAAGAAATTTACTGATAACGATGTCTTGCGCTTCCTGTATGGCGAGATGTCGCCATCAGAGCACGATGCCTTCCTCGATGCCATGTACGAGGACGAGGAGTTGTTCGAGAAATTCGAAGAGCTCAAGGCTGCGCAGGCTGGCTTGCAGCCGGTCGAATTGACGCCCTCGGAGGCTTCTGTCTCGCGGGTGATGTCTTACGCCAAACGCGCGGTGCGCAATCCCCGTCCAAAGCGCACAAAACTCGCCTACAACGGCAGCGGCAGCATGTTTGCCTTCAATCAGATCGTCACGATCGTCATGATTGTCTTTACCTGCGTGACCGTGGGCATCGCGACCTTTGTGTATTCCAGGGCTTCCAAGCCTGAAAATAGCTGGACGATGACGCCGACGCACGAGGAATTGCTCGACCACGAGCTTGATGACCGACTTGACCTCGCCCGTGAACGGCTCAACAATATCTTGGATTCAAAACGTGAGACCTTGGTGCCTGTGCACCATGATACCTACCGTGTCGTAACCTCTGATTTGTTTGCGCCGCAAGACGAAAATGTGGTATTTTTGCACGTCAAATAAGCATTTGGAGGATGATAAGGCTTTTTTTCACCTTGCTGCTCTTGACGGCCGGCACTTTGCTTTGGTCGCAGACCAACTATGATCGGGCTTCGTACAAGAAAGAAAACTCAGCCTCCAACAAGGTGATTCGCCTTCGTATCGACCAAGGCAAAGTCTTTCTCAATGACCGAAGCATTCCCGTTACAGAATTGCCGACGAGCCTCCAAAACATCAGTCCAGAAATTTACTACGAAACCAATGTTGCCGGCGTATCCGAATTCACATTCAACCTCGGAAACAGGTATTTTTTGGTACAGAATGGCAAATTGACAGAGGTCGCGACCGAGGCCCAAGGAAATGACCCAGGTTACAACAGCAAATCCGCCACTGAAGCCTATTATTCCCAACTCAAACGCGAATCTCCCAACCTTTTCTACGGGTTGAGCCGCGAAGGTGCACTTTTAGAGGAAATCCGCACCTTGCTGATCGACTATTCGGTCGCGCAGGGAAAACAGCGTGAAAAAATCAAAGAGGAAATCCGATTGGTGCTTGGGCAATTGTATGACATCAATGAGCGTAACAAGGAAATGGAAATCGAGGAGTTGGAGGACATGATTCAAGCCGCAAAAGCCGAGGTGCAATACCGCAAAGCACATAAATCTGATATCATCGACAACAGCTTGAACAACTTGCTCAAAGAGTAGGTTACTTCAAATCCTAAGCGTTTCTCCTTCAAAATAGAGCCTCAAAGCCCCCAAATCAGTCGATCCATCTCCAAAATGGGAGGATTGGTCAAATTTTGTATTTGCAGTTTGCCATTGAATTGATACATTTACTTTGAAGGCCGGGTGGGAGAAAGAAGGCCGCTTTTCGAGGAGGAGATCATTGGATTGTTCTGTGTGATTGGATTTTCGAATTCGATGTATGGCGTTGGGCTATTGGATAGTCTGATCCGCTTGTAATGTGGAAGCTTCCCGCGGCTATCGGGCCTTGAGATCGTTTGGGTGAATGAAAAAGTTCTGGTATCCTGTCTTGATTGTAATTGCAGCATGCATTTTGCAGGCACAAGCGCGTCCAGACACGTTGCTTGAAAAAGGAAAGGCTGCCTATCAGGACGGCAACTATGCCAATGCCATCCTTTTTTACCGCGAATACCAACTTTGGGCGGCTAAAGTTGGAGATAAATCGGCCGAAGCAGATGCGTTGCGGTTAATTGGAGATGCATTTAGGGCATCCAACGAACCTGATCAGGCTGTCAAGCAACTCAACCTTTCCCTTCAAGCTGCCACTGAGGCTTTGGATAGTGCCCTTATCGGACGTGTTTACAACCGGCTATCTGCTGTCTATTTTGAAATCGGTGAAAATTCCCTGAGTGAACGGTATGCCCAAAAAGCTATTTCGATATCACAAGCAAAGGGAGATCAGGGAAATGTATCCAATTCGTTGAATATTTTGGGGGCCGTTTATCGGTCCAAGGGCCAATATCCACAGGCACTCGACGCGCTTCGCAAATCCGTCGAGATCCAAAAAGCGATTGGTGACACACTTGACATTCCCAATGCATTAAACAACATTGCCAATACCCTCCTCGCCATGGAGCAGTATCCTGAAGCCGTTGAAGTCGCCGAGGAAAGTTATGAGATGTCGATCAGAACAGACATTCCCATCTATTCCCGATATGCGGCCTTTGTTTTGACCGAAGCCCATCGCCGTGACAAGGACTTTGAAGCAGCACTTTTCTGGAAAGACAAGGTGAGTGAAATCGATCAACGGATTTTTGACGAAACGAAAACCAATGAAATCTCCAAGCTGCGCGCGGAAATGGACTTGGCACAGAAAGAAAAGGACCTTGAACTCCTTCGAAATGAAAGCGCACTCAAGGACCAAACCATCGCCAGCAAAAATGCGCAGACGATCGCGATGGCATCTGTTGGGGTGATGGTGCTTGCCATGACCGTTGTTTTTTATGTGACTTGGCGCAGGCAGAAGCGTGCCAACAATGTCCTTCAAGAGAAAAACAAACAAATTGCCCAGCAATCGTTTGAAATCTCATCCATTAACCAGCATCTGGAAAATGCAGGACAGGAACAGATGCGGCAACAAAAGCGGCTCGAAGAAATCAACAAGGTCAAAGACAAACTTTTTTCGATCATTTCCCACGACCTGCGTTCACCCCTCAACAGCATTCAAGGATTGATGAGCCTCTTGAAGGAAGGCCGGCTCACCGGCTCCGAATTCGAATACATGCTCGACACCCTGATCGACCGCGTCGAAAATACAACGATGCTGCTCGATAACCTGCTCAATTGGTCACGCAGCCAAATGGAAGGCTTCAATGCGGAAATAGAAACCGTGGATCTCGCCGAGATTGCAACCAATGTCTGCAATATGTTGGAGCATAGTGCCCGTCTCAAAGACATTCGCATTCACAACGCGATTACCGAAGGAACGCGCGTCACGGGGGACCGACATATGATCGGCCTCGTGATCCGCAACTTGGTTTCCAATGCGATTAAATTCACAGAAAACGGTGGCAGCATCCAACTTGAAGCAAGTGCCAACGGAAAGGGTATTCACGTTGCGGTCAAAGACGACGGCAAAGGAATTGCAAGCCAAGACATCGACAAGGTGATGGGTGAGGACTATTATTTCACACTTGGCACCGCCAATGAAAAAGGCTCCGGCCTCGGATTACGCCTCTGCAAAGAATTCCTCGCAAAAAACAACGGCCAACTTTGGCTCGAACCCAACACAGATAAGGGAAGTACATTCTACTTCTCCTTGCCAGCCGCCTGAAGCAGCGTCAATCCTCCAAAACCACCTTTTGCATGCCCTTCACCTTGCCTGACTCGTCGCATACGCGTGCGAGGTAAACGCCTGCCGGGAGGTTTTCCACTTCCAGCAGAAAGCTGTAACCGTTGAATCGACGGCTCATCAACAAGCGGCCATCCATTCCCAGTAATTCAAATTGTCCCTGCTCAAGTACCGTTTCCACATGAAGGTTGCCTGCGGATGGGTTTGGCCAAACGAAAAGATTCCTGTCTGCCTGCGCTGGATTACTTCCGATGATCACGCCCTCATGAATCGTAAAACGGCCCGGATCGCCAATGACGACCATCAACCGGTCAAGCCCGGCGTCATATTGCCAGCTTTGCACGGTTCCAAAGCCGAGCACAGAACCCGGTACATAACCCAGATGATAGATATAATAGGTCCCCGAAGCACTGGCATAGGCTTCGTGGTTGGTAGCATCCATCCTGCCCAATGCATAGTTCGCATTCACGGTCGCATAGGCCAAGGTATCGGCACCAAAACGCAGCAGAGAACCATTCTCAATCAAAAACTGCGAAAATTGTCCGGCTGAGGTCTCCGAATAAAAGGTCATTTTGCCGTTTCCATGAAGATCCTGCGCCAAACCTGTTTCGCTCGCGGGAACGGATGTCCGAAGGAACGCGACATCTACAAATCCTCCCCGATTCACACGAATGGCATCACAGCCCAAACCGCATAGAAGTGAAACATCCGGTGTATCGGTTTCAAAAGGAATCAATGCGGCAAGGAAATTGGCATTCGAAACACCATTCTTGTTGGCACGCAGGGTGGTATGCGTTTCCATCGAATCATAACGCAATTCGTGGATGTCGGTCGTGCGGGCAATGCTTGTCAATCCTTCATTTGACGTGATGACGGCCTTGAGGTTGACGCCGTTTTTGGTCCAAGTGGCGCTGCTTCCTGCCGAATCAATTGCGAAACTCCCGTGTGTGGAGTCCCCGCCTTCCAATCCCAAGGCATGCAGCTGCCACTGATAATTGTTGGACGCGCCCGTAGTAATTTCATCGGCAATCAGAAAATAGTCTCCCCTGACAAACAAGGGCTTGCGCACGATCGTAGCACCTTGGTAAGCGGTTGTCACCTCGGCATAGTCCATGTGCTGAAAATCGAATTCGCCGGCAGCAAACCCATCGGCATCGCCCGCCACGCCCGTTGTTGCTTCCGTGGGGCCCAGACCGTTGACCAGGACCATGTTGTGATGGGCCGGACCATCGATTTCGTCACGACGGTCCCACTTCAAGTAGCCGGGATCCACCGCCAATTCCTGTCCGCGCGCATGCAGGATGAATCCTGTCACATCCACGTGGTTGTGCCCGTTGGCGCTCGAACGCGTGCGGCCATTTTTGGCGGCAATATGCAAATAGGTCGAAGTGGTGTCCCAACCGGATCGCATGACGACGTCACCGCTTTGCGGAAGCACTTGCAACAAGGAAAAAGTATCCGTGGTCGGCGGCAACATCGCTGAAATAAAATCGGCTGCGATATCGTCGGAGCTATGGTGGAGTTGGTCCCAAAGCGTGGTCGGCGCCGTTGGATTGAACCGCGTACCGTGGTAAGTTGGGCGAAAACGTGGATCTTCGGTGAGTACCATATCTGCATTAAAGGTCTGCGCAAAACAGTCCTCAATTTGCGGATCGCGCCCATCGGGCATCCGTATGCGCATCACCCATTCCCAAAGCAGGTCAAAATTCGGGTCATGAAAAGGATGTCTGACGTTGGCATTCCGGCCATCAAAGGTCACCGCGAAGGTATTGTCCGGTACGAAATTGCCCATGGCATGGAAAAATTGAAGGCAATGGCGCATTCCAAATCGCAAATAATGGGGTCCTTCCGAATACCCAGCAATCACGCCCGGATCAGACTGCCGCACATTGCTTCGCCAGAGTACGTTGTCGATGTTCCAAAGTGCAGTCTGAATCCACTTTTGGGGTTGGCCATCCACGCTGCTCGAAGTAGCATCGTTCAACACGACCGCGCTCATCCCCAAAGCTCCGCAAGCGCGCAAGGTATGGTTGTCGACATGCAAACTCGTGAGCCCCAGTCCGAAGGTGTTGAATGCCACCTGCGTATGGAAATTGGTGGAATATTCATGCAGTTTGGCGCGTGAGATGGTCAACAGCGAATCGGGAACTCCAGCACCTTTGAGCAGATCGTAAGCGATGAGGTTATCAATCAACTCATTCGCTCGCCAGAGATAATTGCCAAAGTCGGGATAGGTTTCCACATTGGTATTGATGCGCTCGAGCAGCGAGATCGCCTTGTTTTGCAAATTGGTTGCATCCGTGTTGCTCAAGGTATCCAGGGACGAGGGTTGCACCGGTTTGCGGTCCAACAAAAGGACATAAGCGCAATTTTTGGCCGTATGTGCCGCAACGCGACGGTCTTGATTGCTCGACAGGACGGGTGGCAGATTTTGACCGAAAGCGTCGGAATAAAGCCCGGCGTAGAAGGAAAACATGTCGGGATTGTTCAAAATCCAATTCCTTGCCGCAGGGATTTCACTGGATTTAAGCAATGTACGCGGATAGGAAAGGTCAGCCCCGGCAGGTGTCCAAGCCCCCTGCGCGAAAGCCCCCGCAGGAGATGCCAAAACCAGCATGAACAACGGTCCTAAAAGCAGGCGCAAAAACGAAAGGCGGCAAAAATCTCTCATGTGGTAACGCAAAATGGTATTTTCCAAAGAATTTCGGCAAAAATTACCTAATTCGACCTCCAAATCCAATCCATGAGACGGAAAGAGAAGGCAAGACTGATGTTGGAACGATTGGCAAGGGTAATCCCTACGCCGGTGACAGAGCTCGACTACCACACGCCGTTTCAATTGCTCGTGGCTGTCATGCTCTCCGCACAATGTACGGACAAGCGGGTGAATCAGACCACTCCGGCGCTGTTTGAACGTTTTCCTGATCCCGCGTCCTTGGTCGGCGCCGAATTTGACGAGGTCTTCCATTATATAAAAGGTATCTCCTACCCTGCCAACAAAACGCGCCACCTGATCAGAACTGCCGAAATCCTTGTTCAGGAGCACAACGGCGAGGTCCCGAATGACTTTGAAGCTTTGTTGAAATTGCCCGGCGTTGGACGGAAAACTGCGAATGTCATCACGTCCATCTTGTGGAAGGCGCCGCGGCTTGCCGTGGATACGCATGTCTTCCGCGTGGGCAATCGCGTCGGACTCACTACGGCCAAGACACCTTTGCAATCCGAAAAGCAATTGACGGAGCTGTTTTCTGACGAACAAATCCCGGATGCGCATCATTTTTTGATCCTGCACGGGCGCTACACCTGCGTGGCGCGCAAGCCGCTGTGTACCCAATGTGTGCTCACCGATATCTGCAAACACTTTGCGCGGCAGGCAAAAGCCAAGGCTGCAAAGGGTAGCTGAATCTTATTCACCAAAAAAATTATCGGTCTGCAAACGGGAAAAAGCCGCTCTTTGTGGCAAAAACATACATTTCAAACATTTTACTATCGAATGTGGAAATTATTTGCATTCAAAATTAGCATGGTTCAAAATATTAGCCTACATTTGGGTACAAATTGCATCGTTTCTTAGAATGCAAAGATTGTTGCTGGAAATTGACACGAGATGTCAAAAACGTAGTGGAAGATTGTGTCGAGATGCGGAGGGCGTCTCAGACGGTCGGTGGCATGGTGTCCCGATCTTGTGTACAACTTTTCACTTGTAATAGAAACCCAAAAAATAGTTTTGCTATGAAAACAGTAAACGGAACCCCGATGGCAGTTAAAGACGAAAAATCTGATAAGTCAGAAAAACTCGAAAAAATGAAGGCACTCCAGGCCACAATGGATAAACTGGAGAAAAGCTTTGGCAAGGGCATTGTGATGAAACTGAGCGATCAAGCGATCGTGGACATCCCGGTGATCCCGACCGGCTCACTCGGCTTGGACATCGCGCTCGGCGTCGGTGGCTTGCCCAAAGGCCGTATCATCGAAATCTATGGTCCGGAATCGTCCGGTAAAACCACTTTGGCCTTGCACGTCATTGCAGAGGCCCAAAAGCGTGGCGGACTTGCCGCATTTGTGGATGCTGAACATGCATTTGACCGCTTCTATGCTGAAAAGCTGGGTTGCGACACCGAAAACTTGCTCGTTTCCCAGCCTGACAACGGTGAGCAAGCCCTCGAAATTGCTGAAAACCTGATTCGTTCCGGTGCGATCGACGTCATCGTGATCGACTCCGTCGCAGCCTTGGTGCCTCGCGCCGAAATCGAAGGCGAAATGGGCGACTCCAAAATGGGCCTTCAGGCACGTTTGATGTCCCAAGCCATGCGTAAGCTCACAGCAGCAATCTCCAAAACGCATTGTGTCTGTATTTTCATCAACCAGCTCCGTGAAAAAATCGGGGTCATGTTTGGCAACCCCGAAACAACCACCGGTGGAAATGCATTGAAGTTCTATGCTTCGATTCGTATCGACATCCGCCGTATCGGGCAGCTCAAAGACGGCAATGACATCACCGGTAACCGCGTCAAAGTCAAAATCGCCAAGAACAAAGTCGCGCCACCTTTTAAAGTCGCCGAATTTGACATCACCTACGGTGAAGGCATTTCAAAGGCAGGTGAAATTCTGGACCTCGGCTCCGAATTGGGCATCGTGCAGAAATCGGGCTCTTGGTTCAGCTATGAAGGCGACAAACTCGGCCAAGGCCGCGATGCTGTCAAAGCATTGCTTCAGGACAACCCTGAACTGATGGAAAACATCGAGAAGAAAATTCTCGAGAAGATGGGCATCAAATCCACATTGCCAAGTTGAGCAGCCCGTTCTGAAGACACCCCGGTGTATTCAGATGCCATCCTGAAATTGTTGGTGTAACAGCCATTTTATCCGGGGTCCATTTGACCCCGGATTTTTTTTGCCAAAAATACACGAGGCCGTAGCAGACGATGGCAATTCCCCAAAGGTTGTTATTTTTGTCGGTATCAATCTTCATATCCAAATGTCAAATTCATTCGTTCGTATTGCTTTTCCTGTTTTGGTTCTAGGAATGGTGTTCTTTTCGGCATGTTCTGAAAAAGCAAAACCATCCGAAGGCGCGTCCACTGATTCCACAACCGTGGAGCCGATCGTGGAAACTACCATCCTCAACCCTGATTCGGTGATATTCAAAGCCGCCGAAGTGGAAGGAATGGTGCGGTTCAAAACAGCGGGAAACAAGTATGGCTTTTATGGAGGCAAAGGCGACACGGCCGTAACAGCCAAATACGACATGGCATTTGACTTCAAAGATGGCACGGCCAAGGTGAAGCGGGATGGGAAGTTTGGTTTCGTCAATCTCAAAGGTGAAGAAGTGGTGCCCCCGAGCTACGAAAAAATTGCCAATGTCGCGGAAGGCAAGGCTGCCGTGGAAGTCGATGGTAAATGGGGATTCATCGACATGAGCAACAAAATGATCATTCCTGCCACGCTTGACAGCACGCAACCATTCGGAGAGGGGCTTGCGCCGGTATTACTTGACGGTGCGAAGTATTGGAGCTATGTGGACATGAAGGGAAAGGTCGTGATCTCCGATGCCTTCAAACTCGAAGCTGCCTGGCCATTTGCTGAAGGACTCGCACATGGCATGAAAGAAAACCATTGGGGTTACTTTGACAAAAAGGGAAAGGTGGTTGTTCCTTTTCAATACCTGAATGCCGGACAATTCGAAGAAGGTTCAGCGCCTGTCCAAACCGATGCCCAATGGATGCGGATCGACAAAAAGGGCAAATGCGTCATGAATTGTGAACCGGAAAAGCCAGGGCAACATTCCGAAGGCGATGGTCACGACCATGGGGACCATGAAGGCCATGACCATTGAGTTAAAGGCAATTCGCTGAAAAGAAGATTCAGAAGAATGGTGCTACAAATGCGCCATCATGTCCTCGACGCGCAAGGGTTTCTCAGACACGAAGCCTTCACCATACTGTACGCCGATCAAATGGCCCATTTCCTTGGCTCGGGCGCGCAACTGCTCCATGAAGCCCTTGGAAGAGATATAGGTCTCGGGCTCATCGCTTTCCGGATTGTAAAACTGTGAGGAGAAGGCCTTGACAGCCTCCATCTTGGTATCCATGAAGTCCGAAATGTCGACGACAAAATCGGGCATGATCAATTGATCCTGAATGTATTTCCAGACTTTTGCGGGCCGCCATTCAACTTGGGCAACACCGTTGTAGCTTGTCTCGATGCGGCGAAGGCCTGAAAAAAACACGGCATTCCGCACCAATTCGGAGCCACGGCCGTGGTCGGGATGGCGGTCATAAGGCGCATTGATCAGCACGATATCTGGACGAAACCGACGCACGACCTCGATGATCGCCAATTGATGTTCCTCGTCCTCACGGAAAAATCCGTCCCGAAAGCCCAGGTTGTGACGCACCGTCAATCCGAGAATCTTGGCAGAGGCAGCGGCCTCCTGATCGCGAATCTCAGCGCTACCGCGCGTTCCAAGCTCCCCTCGTGTGAGGTCCACAATGCCAACCTTACGTCCTTGGGCCACAAGCTTGAGCAAAGTCCCACTACAAGCCAACTCGGCATCGTCGGGATGAGCAGCAAATGCCAATACATCAATTTTGGGATCTGAATTCATCCTCAGTTGCTTCTAATCAATAGTTTTTTCCAACCATGGAGCGTTTCTCCACTCCCGTTTCGCCCCGTTGCCTGAAGCAAATAGAGTCCTTCGCTTTGATCGTTGGTCATGGGAAGTATAACCTCGCGGCTGGGAGCAATGTTTTCCCAAGTTTCCAATACTCGCCCTTGGAGATCCACCAAGGTAAATCGAAGATCCTTGAAACCCTTCGCCTCAGGAAATACGAGCCGAATTTCATTGGAAGCAATCGGATGTGGTGCAACTTCAAACGAGATCAGCGAATTTGAGCTCATTGTCGGAACACCGACTGGCAAAGCCGGCGTACGAAACTCGGGACGGATCATGAGGGTGCCGACATTGGTGGAGCGCTGAAATTCAGCGGTCGCGGTTTCATAGTAGATGATCCCATCCGGGGAATTGCGGTCAAAACCCAATCCAATTGGCTGTCCATCGACCTGACGCATGCCAACCCAAAAGGTTGTCGGCACAACGGCTTCCGTAATCAATTGATATCGAACAAATTCGTTCATGCTCGCACCGTAATTGACATTCATTCCGCCACTCGTCTCAACAAGGGAGGAATCGACCGAGAGGGAATCCCAAACCACCAAACGGAAGCCTTTGCCATCCAAATCGAAGCTTTGATTGGTTTGGGTATTGTAATAAATGCTGGGTGCAAACCGCATCCAAACCGCCACGAGCGTGTCGGGCCTTGGAATATGGAATTCCTGGCAAAAGGCACGCGCATTGGTCAGGCCATATCCGAAGTCGGCGACGCCGTCGTCCATCGCCAAAATAGAGTCCATCGGGCAGGTAAACTGCAGGGTGTCGTTTTGTTTGTGGGGATCGTTGGGCGAATTTTTGATGGCGGTCAATTGCATGGCACCATAGCCCACGATATTGGACGATTGGTCAGAAAAGGCCGCAACCGATGCCGTATCGGATTCAAATGGGGCCAAGTTGGCAGCAGTTGACGCGGAAATCGTTCCGTTGAAAACATTGTTTCCTGTAGGATCGGCAATGCTGATCGTCAAATTTCCTGCGCCTGCAGGATCACCTGCATTGCTGACGAGAACCTCGGTTGCTGTCATGAGGTTCGCATTCGGATATAATTTCCGCGGCATCGCTGTGTAGGGATACATCGGAGACTTCAGCATGCGCGCGACGGAAACATCGACAAAATCTGCATCGGTGTTGGTGCGTCCTGAATTAAGATACACGTAGTCCAAATGGAACTGATCCAATTCGCCATTCAACGATCCAAAATTTACGAATTTGAATCGGAAGGCATTGTGAAAGAAGACATTCGAATCCAACAGCACATGGTAAAGCTGGAAATTGCTTTCGGAGGAGCCCAAGCCTTTCAAGCCCCACGCCTGAACATATTCAAAGTCGCCGGTGCTGTCAAAATAGACGACGATGGAGTCGGAGTTCTCCGGAAACTCGCCGGTCCCTCCCCTTTCAATGAAAAAACTGAGGTAGACACTGTCGCCGACACTCAGACCGCTCAGGTCAATCGGCTGCGAAGTGAGTGAATCTGCAGATCCCGTGGAAAGATCCACTTGATACTTCAGCCCGTTTTTATTGATTCCGTCAAATGTCGCAACACCCTTGGAAGGAGGATTGTGTCCCTTTTGGTTGCTCAACGTCGGCCGTTTCGTATCGTTGGGGTGAAAAAACCAAAGTGACGTATCGGGCGTCGCTGCATCACTGGAAAAATCATCAAAAAACGGGAGGCTGAGCGTTGAAGTCTTGCTTCCTGATGCTGGAAAGGATAGCCTTTCCGAGGTAGAAATCGTCTTTTGAGGAAGACCAAAATCGGATTGCAGGACTTCTTGCGCAGAAGCAAAGGTAAAACCAGCAACGACAGGCAACAGCAATAAACAGAATCTTCTCAGTTGCAAATGCATCAGCAGACGGGTTGAATTCTAAAAACCTAAAATTACGTGAATTGTGCGAAGGAGAAAATCCCAAAAAACGGACCTAAAAGCGACGGATTATTCGCCACCATCCGGTCCTTCGTCGCCTGACTTTCCTCCTGAGATACTACCGTCGCCCCCTTCGATGACGTCCCCCGGCTCAGGACCCGCAATCCACAGATCCATCTCTTGACCGACGTGGATCGAATCTCCTTCTGCATAATCGGGATGTTGGCGCAGAATCGTGTAAAGCGTCTTTTCGGAGGAAGGATCGTAGGTCAGATTGCCCAGACTCAGGCCAAGACGAAGCAGCGTTGCATTGGCCGATTCGTAGGAATTGCCAACCAAATCCGGAATTTCCACCTTTTGATCACCCCTACCCTTGCCAACCACAAGATCGATTTTGGAGCCTTTTCTGATTTCCTCGCCTTCCTTGATGTTTTTGCTTTTGAATGATGCACTCAAGACCAAATCGGCAAACTCATGCGCGATGAACTTGATTTCGCCCAGAACCAATCCTGAACCCTCGAGCCGCAGTTTCGCTTGGTATTGGGAGACACCGTTGATGTCGGGAAACTTCACCACCGGCGCGACGACCTTGTTCACAGTCAAGTAAACACGACGTCCCGGCTTCACCTTGCTTCCTCCGATGGGATCTTGGGAGATGATCGACAAGGAAGGTAAAGTGCTGAGGAACAGGGAATCCGCAATTTCGTACCGAAGTCCTGCTTCTTCTAGTTTGACAATCGCCTCGTCCAATTGGAGCTTGCTCACATCGGGAACAGCTGCTTCCTCACCATGATTGGTGTAATAGGGCAAAAAGACGAAGAAAAACACGACATACACCAACACCGAAAAGCCGATGACCGCTGCAAGCGTGATAAAAAACTCCCTGGATTTGAAGTATTTGAGCATACGGGGTAAAAGTAGTGAAAATTGAGGGATTCGTATCGATTGAAGGCCGAGAGTCAGTTTGAGTATTCCACAAGGTATTCCACAATGGCGCCTTCGTCCATCAATCCAAAATACCGATCGCATCTTTTGGCGCTTGGAGCAGAGGATCTCCCACCGCCGTTGCCATTGCCAAAACCAATTTCAACAATGCCTGCCGGAATGAAGAAGCAGAAGGATTTGCTGGAGTGAGAATCGGGTACTTCCAAAGCTGCTGAATGATCACGGTCAAGCCTTGCATGATGTCTGTGCGCTTACGGCGAAGCTCCCCTTTTTGTTGCAGCAAGCTTGGCAAAGCCAACAATTGCTTTACCAGTTTGATCTCTTCCGGTTCCGGAACATAGGAGTCGGATTTTGCATCGTTCCAACCGGGAAGATGTGCCAATACAGCGGCCTCATGCAGAATTACCAACCAACGGTAGGGCCACAAGCGAATTTCGGCATTCAAATCAAGCGGAACTTGCAGGAACGCGAGCAGCTGCTGCGGTTCTGCCGACCAATCGCCTACCATTGCAGCGAAAGTGTTTGGCGCCAAACGCACATTCAGAAATCCAGCCTGCCACGCAAAGGTGACATCTACTGGAAACTCCTTTTTGAGGATGTGCAGGAGATCTTCAGCAGCGGAATCAGAAAGTCCGAAGGCATGCATGGATGCCGCAAAATCGAGATTTTCCCGTTCGGGATACCACCTCCACATCGGCTTGGCCTGCTTTAGGACTGCCAAATGGGCTTCGACGGCTGTTTGGATCGCGCTCGCGGTTACCAATGCAAATGCTTTTGAAGGAAGGCAAATCCCAATTCGATGCCGAGATAAAGTCTCAGGCCTGAATGCCCCTTTGCCAAAAACGGGAATTCGTACCAATTGCTCGTGATGTCCCGGGTTTCATAACCAGAGTTGGAGGGGAAAATCGGCGGAGCAAAATACTCGATGCCGCCGATGAATCCGTAGGCAAAGTCCTTGCGAGGTCCCGAAATCCATTGATAGCCGACATTGGCGCCAAATCCCAACTGCAGAAATCGCGTCTTGTCGGTGATTTGGAGGTCATCGTTGTAATTATGGAGCCAGATTTGTTTGAATCCGACGTGGGCTTGGGCAAAAAAACCATGGGGACCGGAATTTTCCGGAATGAAGTATTTGCGTGCACCTCCGCGCAAACCGACGCCGTAGTATTTCTGTGGGTGATCAGGCCTGCCGAATGGTTCATCGGCTCGACTTTTCCAGAATTGATGGTAGCCATAAGGCGCTACATACCAGAAAAATTCCTTGTCTTGAAACATCCTGTGCTCGATGGCCACACGAAATTCCTTGAATACAAAAGAAAGTGGATCGACCTTGAATAGCCGTTGCTTGCGCAACTGCGCCTGCATTTGTATCCCCATAACGAGGCAAAACAAAAGCAAAATCCACTTTTTCATCCCTCTAAATTACGGATTTCCCTTGGATGCACAGCGTAGTCCAACAATTCCAATGCCCTCCCAGGCCGTTTCCACCTGCCTCCCGATCATCGCCGCACCCGAAAAGTTCGTTTTTCCTCCTTGCGCCGGAACAATTTTGCAATGGGTCTGCCGATGGCATCCATCGCGCGGCCAACCGGCGGAATCTGATACAGCCAATACAATGGATTGGTAATGATCAAAATACGTACAAATGCGCGGCTGAATTTCCAGAAATTGTCCCCCGTAAAAATCGGGACCGCCGCAGCGGATTCCAGACTCAGTAAAATTGCCAGTGGCAACATGACCAACACTGGCAACCATGCTCCAAAAAATGGCGAAAGAACGCCTTCCGTAGCCATTTTCTTGCCTTGAATCATCAATACATAAAAAGACAGGTACAGCACCACCGACACCACGATCGGCACGCCCGCACCACCTTTTCGGATGATCGCGCCCAATGGCGCCCCGATAAAAAGGAAGATCAAACATGCCAACGGCAACGAAAACTTGAAATGGAATTCGATGCCGCGTTCCCGAATTTTCTTGTCCTCTTTGCCAAAAACATCGATTCCAGCCCGGATGACGGAAATCGCTCCTTGAACGTTGGTCATTGCGTCGTTGAGAATCGCTGCACGTTTGTTTTTGGGAAAATACCGCAAAATATCCTCTGGAGGAATGGCGTATGTCAACGTATCGACGCGGATAAAGCTCGAATCCAGCATGATGTTCTCTGCCATCGCCGCTTCATACTGCTTCGAAAATTCGGCCTTCACCGCACGAATACTGTCCATGGCCGTGCCAAGGTCAGTGAGGTTCAGCATATATTGGTGGCTGCTGAATTCCTTTTCTTCCGTGCGTTCAAGGTCAAACCCTTTCATGTCAAAACTGTAGAAGAGTGAATCGAAAAACACCCTCACAAACTGCTCTTCCCTTCTGCCCCTTCGGTTGATCTCCACCTTGGCTTCGTACGTGGCACCATGGTACAGCATCATGTTCATGTACTTTCCATAGGGATCCAAACGCATCGTTCCCGAATCGGCCATCACAAAGCGGTTGTTCCTTCCCGACGAATCCATGATTTGTGCGATTTCCATCGGTGTTCCACGGTTGTAGAAGATGACAGGCATGGTATCCTCTCCGGGGAAAAAAGTATGGTCATAAATCGAAATGCCGTGTAAAAGGTCCTTTGAAACATCTTTGTCGGTGATTCGAATCACATAATCGTCAATTCCCGAGTTAAAGTGACCAGGTTCCAATCTAAAAACCGGCTTCAATTGTTGCACATCGTAGAGAATCGCATACAATTTCAGGTTTGCCCATGGCACGATGTACGATGAAAGCCCAAAAGACATCAAGGAAACCAGCAATGTCACAAAAAACATCGGTCTGAGAATGCGTGGCAAAGACATTCCTGCCGAACGCATTGCCGCGAGTTCGTAGTTTTCGCCAAAATTGCCCATGGTGAACAAGGAAGATAGCAGCACGGCGACCGGCAATGCCAAAACGACCAACGAAATCGAGGCAAATGCAAAAATTTTGAAGATGGTAAAGGCTTCCAGTCCCTTTCCGAAGAGGTCTCCTTTGTATCTCGACAAGAATTGTAAAACAAGGATCACGAGGCATACTGCAAAACTCCTCAAGAGAGGCCTCGCGTATGACATCAGTATGAACCTATTCAGTAAATTCACCCCCAGTGGATCTCAACAATATTCGAATGCATTCTCCCCGTCTCTCGCTCTCCGAATCAAATGTGCTGCAAGACGCTCAATTTTTCACAACAAAGGCTGCGATTGACGCAAAAATTAACACTCTTTTCGCCGAATTGAAAAACAAAATCGAGGCATGCCAGCCTGCCAACAGCAAACTTCCCGCTGAAATCTGGTCCACGCCCGGCCGCATCCATCGCGGGGAGCACCTGGGAGCATTTCCTTGGCGTGCGCTCGATAGTCCCAGATGTTATGCAGGGACAGATATCTTCGTATTTCGCACATTGCTGGTCTGGGGAAATGCGTTCAGCTTTCACCTTATTCTTTCGGGTAAATGGCTGAAGTCCCATGGTTTTTTACTGCGACCCAAATCACTTGCCCAAGACGGATGGATGCTCAGTGTGCAAGACAGTCCATGGGATTGGACGTTGGATTCAACAAGTCACCAACCCGTTTCCCAATTTACCGATGGCGAATGGGATCAATGGATTGACAGCCATGAATGGCTGAAAATCAGCAAATCACATTCACTTGATCAGTTTAGTGAGATCCCTGATTTGGGTGCTGCACTTTGGAAGCACCTTGCGGCGGCCTTTCAATGAACTGAAGCAACTTGCAAGGCTCAGGCAAACAATTCGAATCGATCGGCATCTGCCCATGCGGGAAACTTCTCGCGGTATTCCGCCAGGGCGTTCCAATCGAGCGTAGCAGTGAGCAAAACCTCCTTGCCAACCTCATGCGCTGCAATCGTTCCCAAGGCATCCACGATCATGCTGTCCCCACTGTACACGATGTCGTTGCCATCGGTTCCTACCCGGTTCACGCCTGCAACCCAGACTTGGTTTTCAATGGCACGCGCTTGTAACAGCGCTTTCCAGTGGGCCACGCGCCTTTCTGGCCAATTGGCAACGTACAGCAACAAATCATACCACATCCGCCCTTCCGGATTCATGCCGTTGCGGCTCCAAACCGGAAAACGCAGGTCATAGCAGATCATCGGGCAAATCCGCCAGCCATTGAGGGAAAAAACCGGGAGCTCATCCCCTGCTGCATACACCTCATTTTCACCCGACATGCGGAAGAGATGGCGCTTGTCATATTTCAACACCAATCCTTCTTGCCCGACCACCATCAAGCGATTGTAATATTTACCATCTTCCTCCACGATCAGGCTTCCGACGACAATGGCACCGAGTTTTGCAGCGTGAAATTGCATCCATGCCAATGTATCCCCGTCCTCTGCCGATTCCGCCAATGGAGCAGGCTTCATGGAAAAACCGGTGGTGAACATCTCCGGCAAAATGATCAAATCGTGTTTCCCGACTTCGTCACGAAGCAAATTACTGGCCTTGCTCCAGTTCAGTTGCGGATTTTCCCAAGCCAAATCCATTTGCACCAGGCAAATGCGGAGGGCTGAAGGGGTAGCTTCTATTTCCATATCCTATTTTTTTGATTCATGTTCCTCGATGGCACGCCGAGCATCCGTTTTTGATTTTTCGCGCAAAGCAATGAGTTCTTCGACCGACATCGTATGCCGCTGAACGCCCTTTTTCTTCCAAATCGGTAGCCAACCAAACAACTTCCGCACGATCTTGTACCAGCTTACGCCGTACAGCAAGGTCGATTCCGTGGCACTTTGCCATGTGAAAAAGATCGCCATGGGTAGCATGACCAACACAGGCAACCATACCCCGACCCAAAGTGGGAGAATCTCATCCCTGGCAAATTTTTTACCCTGAATCATCAGAATGTAAAACAGGATAAAAAAAACGATCGAGAAAATGACCGGCACGCCTATTCCGCCCTTGCGGATGATCGCCCCAAGGCTTGCTCCGAGAAACAAAAAAACGATGCAACTGACCGGCAACATCCATCGGTAGTGCTGCTCAATGACAAACTTCCGTAGCTTTTCTTCCTCTCGCTGCGAACGGTCGATCGTCAAGCGGCTATAGTTTTCCATTGCCTGCACCTGATTCAATGTTTTGGTAAGCAGGTCTTTGGGTTGCATTTCTGGAAACCACCTGGAAACCGGCTGATTGACGTCGGCGGCAATGACTCCATTCGGACCATAGACCACTGAATCCTTGGCCATCATTTCGCGCATCCCGTTGTTGAGCGTGGTATCGAGATGCACATGCTTTCGGTTGAAATCTGCATAATCGTCCAAATACCCCCTTCCCTTTGCGGCCATGCTGTCAACAGCAACTCCTAACTCAATGATATTGAGCATGAAATGGTGATTGCTGAAGGTCTCTTCATCGCTCTGCTCAAGGTTAAACCCCTGCAAGGGAACCTTGTACATCAAGGTATCAAAGCTAAAGATCTGGGTCTTGTCACTTTTCGGACCTCCACCTTCATTGGGTTGGCGCTCAAACATTTCGCCATTGAAAAGGGTCATGTCGAGGTAGCCGGTGGATTCGCTCGGGACCATCTTTCCACGGGCGGCCATCGTAATCCGGTTATTGCCGACCTGATCGCGGTGATCAAAAATTTTAACGCGCGACAAAATGTCCGTTTCACGGTTGATTTCGCCCACATGAACCACCATTCCATCGAGACCATTGTAAAAGTGATTGGGCTTGAGGGCGAATGTGGGCTTGACCTTGCTCAAGTCATACAACAAGGTATAGAGCTTGAGATTGGACATGGGAGCAATGAAAAATGAAAAAAACATGCTGCCAATCATCACCACCAAGGTGGCATGGATCAAGGGTCGAATGGCCTTGAACAAACCTACACCCCCGGATTTTAATGCTGCGAGCTCATAGCGTTCGCCCATGTTGCCGAGCGTGAGCAGCGAAGACAACAACACGCCGAGCGGCAAAGCCATCGTCACCAAGGTGAGGCACGCCAATCCAAAAACCTTTGCCAAAACCGAGGATTCCAAGCCTTTGCCAACGATGTCCTCCTGGTATTTGGCCATGAACTGCAAGACCAAAATGAAGAGGATGACGGAAAAGGCAATCAAAAACGGTCCAACAAATGATTTCAGAATGAGTTTGTGGATCTGAAGGCGGTTTGCAAACAAGCTCAAACAAGCAACGTCAAAAACAATGGCCATCAGAATGGCATCCTTGTGTATCCCGATGCTCGCCTCACAATACGCTGGAAAACCGACCAACAACACCAGCATCGCAACCAAAACCACCGCGGCAAACGGTGCCAAGTAAGGAGAAAGATCCAGTTTGAACCCTGCGATTTTCAAGTGTGGTCAATAGCAAAAACGATCCGGGGACAAAACTAACGCTCCCACGGCCAAATCCCAATTCGGCGAGTGTGCAATTTCTGTACCATAAAGCAGCAGAAAAGCACCTTTTATGGGGTCGCAGGAAAATAAACAGCCCGCTTTGCTGGCAAAGGGGCTGTCTTAAGGTAAATGGTTCGCAAGAACCTATTGATTGGAAATGAGAAAAAGATCCTCATTCGCACGTTTCATCATGTAACGCTCACGGGCAAACCGTTCGATTTCCACCATGTCGCTCTCGAGCATGTTACGCGTCTCCTCGATATTGTCGCGTTCCTCCTTGAAAAAGGCCAAATCTGAACGCAGTTCCTTGATCCGAAGCTGCGTTTGAAGGCGATCCAAGAAGTTGTAGCGGTCAAAAAACAAGACCCAAATCAACGCGATGCCACCAAACACAACGTAAAAGTTGCGAACATACGGCAGGATTTTTGCGAATTTCTTCATGCTTAACGCTTGTATTTGAACATCGAAGCGCCAAAAACGGCCGCCTCGCCCAAATGCTCCTCGATGCGAAGCAATTGGTTGTATTTGGCAATCCGGTCACTCCGCGAAGCTGAACCTGTTTTGATCTGACCACTGTTGAGACCGACGGCCAAGTCTGCGATGAAAGTATCCTCGGTCTCGCCGCTGCGGTGGCTGATGATATTGGAAAATGCATTGCGCGTCGCCATTTGCACCGCGTCAATCGTTTCCGTCAAGCTGCCAATCTGATTGACCTTGACCAGGATCGAATTGGCGATTCCTTCCCGAATGCCCTTGCTCAGGCGCTGAACGTTGGTCACAAACAAGTCGTCGCCAACGATTTGAACCTTGTCACCGATGGCATTCGTGAGTTCCTTCCAGCCGGACCAATCATCCTCGGAAAGGCCATCCTCAATGCTCACAATCGGATATTTTGCAACCCATTCCTTCCAGAAACTGACCATTTCCGAGCTTGTGCGGCTTTCCTTGGTCGATTTCTTGAAGACATATTTGCCTGTTGCGACGTCGTAAAATTCGGTGGCGGCAGCATCCAAAGCGATGAACATGTCTTCACCTGGGCGATAGCCTGCCTTTTCGATGGCTTCGACCACGGTTTGAATGGCGATTTCATTGCTTGCAAGGTTGGGAGCAAATCCGCCCTCATCCCCTACGTTGGTGCTCATGCCTTTGTCTTTCAACACCTTGCGGAGCGTATGAAAAACTTCTGCACCCATTCGCAGGGCTTCGGCGAAGGTTTCTGCCCCGAGTGGCATGACCATGAATTCCTGGATATCCACACTGTTGTCGGCGTGGGCGCCTCCGTTGAGGATGTTCATCATTGGAACTGGAAGCGTACGTGCATTGACGCCACCGAGGTAGCGGTACAAGGGCAGGCCTTGCTCCATTGCCGCCGCGCGTGCAGCCGCCAACGAAACGCCCAAAATGGCGTTTGCGCCCAAGCGGCCCTTGTTTTCGGTGCCATCCAGGTCCAGCATGATGCGATCGATCATCGCTTGATCTTCGACTTCGCAGCCGACAACTTCGGGTGCAATCAGTTCATTGACATTCTCAATGGCGCGCAGAACCCCTTTGCCCATGTAGCGGTTGCGGTCTTCATCGCGCATTTCGATCGCCTCGTAGGCGCCTGTCGATGCGCCGGAAGGTACAGCGGCACGGCCGACGGCTCCTTCTTCGGTCATCACTTCCACCTCTACAGTAGGATTTCCACGGGAATCCAGAATTTCCCGACTTGTGATATGAATAATCGAACTCATTGGATATTCTTAATTTCTTTGATTCGGCCCAATATTAAGGAAATTGAACTTTCTCTGAAAGTCAGTTATGCACAGCGAACCTGTCGAAGGGCAGCAAATTTGGGCAGAGATGCCTAACTTCACGGCTGTTATGAAAAGTCAAATTACAATTCGTCCGGCAACAAAAGCCGATTTTGCCGTGCTTGTCGCCAACAACCAAGCCATGGCGATGGAAACCGAAAACCGGCAGTTGGACAATCAAATCCTGAGTGGGGGTGTGCAAAACCTGCTCGACGACCCCAACAAGGGCTTTTACATCGTGGCGGAGGAAAACGGACAGGTCGTAGGCAATCTGATGATCACCAAGGAATGGAGTGATTGGCGCAACGGCGACATGTGGTGGTTCCAATCGGTTTTCGTACATCCCGAGCACCGTGGAAAAGGGATTTTCAAGGCGCTTTATCAACATGTGATGGACCTCGCCAAGGAAAACGGCATCAAGGAACTCCGGCTGTATG
Organism: Bacteroidota bacterium; assembly: GCA_016718825.1. Classification (NCBI taxonomy): domain Bacteria; kingdom Pseudomonadati; phylum Bacteroidota; species Bacteroidota bacterium. The sequence continues at coordinate 159,369 of JADKCL010000010.1, forward strand.
TGGAGCATGACAATGTCGTTGCACAAAAAGTCTACGCCGCCCTCGGAATGGTCAAAAGTCACTACGACATGTGGGAAGTGGGCGTTTGAGGAAACAATTCGGGGAGGGCCACAGGGTCGAAGATGGGCTGGAAGAATATCGAATCAAAATTCGTGTCTCTTAGACGTCGGTGCCATGGCAAAAAGCAAATCCCTAGTAATCAATGCATTAAATAAAAAGCCAACAAGAAAAAGCTTTTCACTTTTCACTTTTCACTTTTCACTTTTCACTTTTCCATGTTCCGGAAAAACTGATCAAACAAGTACCGGCTGTCGTGCGGACCAGGCGAGGATTCAGGGTGATACTGAACTGAGAATGCGTTTTTGCCTACGACTTGAATGCCTTCCAAGGTATCGTCATTGAGATTGACATGGGTGACTTCCACACGGGGAGAAGCCAAGGCTTCCTGCAAATTGACGGCAAAGCCGTGATTTTGGGAGGTCACTTCGCTCCTGCCGCTCACGAGGTTTTTGACGGGATGGTTGATGCCGCGGTGCCCGTGATGCATTTTGAATGTGCTCAAGCCCAGTGCCCTGCACAAAATTTGATGGCCGAGGCAAATACCAAATAAAGGCTTGCCGGTTTCCAGTATGTTTTGCGCCAATTCTACCGCCCAAGGCATGGAAGCAGGGTCTCCGGGGCCATTGGACAGGAAATAGCCGTCGGGCTCAAATGCGCTGATGTCGGCAAGGCTTGACTTAGCAGGAAACACCTTTATATACGCTCCGCGTGCTGCCAAGCTGCGCAGGATATTCGTCTTGATGCCGTAGTCCAAAGCGGAAATGCGGACTGGTGCCGTGGGATCTCCATAAAAATAGGCGACCTCCGTCGAAACGGTACTCGCCAATTCAAGCCCCTCCATGTCGGGGCAGGCCGCCAAACGCGCTGCCAATTCATTGGAATCAAACACTTCCGATGAAATAATGCCGTTCATCGCGCCCTTGCTCCGGATGTGCCTGACAAGCGCCCGCGTATCCACATCCGAAATGCCGACAATACCTTGCTGCTCAAGATAATGCTGCAAATCGCCGATGGCTTCGGTACGCGAACTGATTTGGCTGAAGCTCTTGACCACCAAGCCGGCGATTTTTACGCCTGCGCTTTCGGCTTCGCCGGGATGCACGCCGTAGTTGCCGATGTGGGTATGGGTGGTGATCATCACCTGCCCCGTATAACTCGGGTCGGTAAAAATCTCCTGATACCCGGTCATGCCCGTATTGAAACACATTTCGCCGGTCGTGGTGCCGACTTTTCCGATGCTGTAACCCTCAAAAAAAGAGCCGTCCGAGAGCATCAGAACGGCCTTTTTGCGATCGCTATATTTCATTTTCCGGTACTCAGATCTTCGATTGGTCTTTGAGCGGGATGCTCACAAACGATGGCTGCCGGCCATTTCTCATTCCATCAATCAATTCACGCATGCTGTCGATCGTCAGGTTGTGGACGTAATGCCGATTCGTCACCTGTGCCACCGGACCGGTGTCACAAGCGCCAAGGCACTCCGCTGCACGGAAAAAGAAATTTCCGTCCTTGCTGTAGCCGCTCGCATCGCATTCGGTGTATTCCTTTGCAAATTTCAGCACCTCGTCACCACCCAATTCGCCACAGGCAAAACAGGTACAAACGTCCAAAACATGCTTGGGAACCGCCTGCTTGAAGTACATCGTGTAGAACGAAGCTACACCATAGACTTGGGCAAACGATAGCTGCAATGTGTCTGCAACGAGTTGAATGGCCTCTTTGGAAAGCCATCCGTACTTGTTTTGTGCCATCCACAGCACAGGCATCACTGCCGAGCGCATCGAAGGGTATTTGCCTTGATGTCCGCGAATCTCGATCAGTTCCTCTTCCGTGAACCGATAATCCTTGTTTTCGAAAACGTTTTCTGCCAAAATGACCTCCGTTTGGGAATTTGCCCAAAATTAGAAGAAAGGGCTGTAAATGGAAAAATATATTTGTCAACGAATGCCGTGCAACTTTTCCAAAGACGGCAACTTGGTCTTGGACAGCACTACTAAGCAACGGATCCGAATACAAAAATATTGAAAACAAGTGCAGAAACGTGGAAATCTTGGCGTTTTGGGCTGTGATACGTTGGCAGGAGGTATAAAATTTTTGTTTAGCTTTGGCGGTTCGATTTTTGGAGTAATGAAGTTTAAGGTAGGAGATATTGCAACCATGATTGGTGCTCAAGTCGTCGGTGACGCTGAGCAATGGATCAGCAGTTTGGCCAAAATTGAGGAAGGCAACCCCGGGAGCCTCACTTTTCTGGCCAATCCTAAATACGAATCCTTTCTTTACACGACCCAAGCCACGGCGGTCATTGTCTCCTCGGACTTCCAAGCCAAACAGCCTGTATCAGCCACATTGCTCAAAGCCAAGGATCCTTATATGGCCTTTGCGCAGTTGCTGCAACGATTCATGCAATTCGTGCAGAACAAATCCGGCATCGAGCAACCCTCCTTCATTGCAGAAACGGCTCAGATTGGTAAAAATGTCTATATCGGCGCCTTCGCCTACATCGGGAATGGTGCCATCATCGGGGACGGAGCCAAGATTTATCCACATACCTACGTCGGCGACTATGCTGCGGTCGGTGAAGGAAGCACCCTCTACGCCAATGTGAGTTTGTACTACGGCTGCAAGATCGGCAAGCATTGTATTGTGCATTCCGGCGCGGTGATTGGCAGCGATGGATTCGGATTTGCCCCACAACCGGACGGGCAGTTTCAGAAAATCCCGCAGACAGGCATCGTGCGGCTCGAAGACAACGTGGAAATCGGGGCCGGATGTACCATTGACCGGGCTACCCTGGGTGAAACGGTGATTCGCAAGGGCGCGAAGCTCGACAACCTGATCCAAGTCGCTCACAACGTCGAAATCGGCGAAAACACCGTCATTGCTGCGCAAACGGGCATTTCCGGAAGCACCAAAATCGGCAACAACTGTATGATCGGCGGCCAAGTGGGCATCGTCGGGCATATCAAACTCGCAGACGGGACCAAAATCGGCGCACAATCGGGTGTGTCCAAAACCGTCGAAGAAAAAGGAAAAGCCCTGCGCGGCAGTCCTGCGCAAGATTATAAGCTGCAGCTCCGTTCCGAAGCTGTGTTTCGCAATTTGGATGCAATCGACAAGCGCCTGCATCAACTGGAAAAAGCAATCGCCAATCGTCAAGAATAGGCTATGTACGAAAAGCAACATACGATTCAGCAGCCCGTCTCCGTGACAGGCGTCGGCCTCCACACGGGAGAGTCCGCAACGATGACCTTCAATCCGGCACCGGAAAATCACGGCTATATTTTCCGCCGTACCGATTTGCCGGGTACGCCGCTTGTGCCCGCAGACGTGGACAATGTCGTGGATACACAACGCGGCACGACCATCGAGGCCAATGGTGCACGGGTACATACCGTCGAGCATACGCTCGCAGCCCTCGCCGGATTGCAGATCGACAATTGCCTGATTGATTTGGATGGCCCAGAGCCGCCGATCATGGATGGTTCGAGTGTGGTCTTTATCGAGGCTCTTATGCGCGCAGGTTTGCACGAACAGCAAGCTGACCGCGAGTTTTTTGTCGTCGACCAGCCGATTCACTACTACGAAAGTGATCGGCAAGTCGATTTGGCAGCCTTGCCGATGGATGATTTCCGCGTCACGGTCATGATTGACTACAATTCCCCGGTCTTGGGAAGTCAACATGCCACGTTGCTCAACATTGAAAACTTCGCCGCCGAATTTGCCGATAGCCGTACGTTCTGCTTTTTGCACGAATTGGAGGCCTTGGCCAATGCAGGCTTGATCAAAGGTGGTGACATCAACAACGCCATCGTGGTCGTGGACCGCGAGGTGACACCTTCGGAACTCGAGCGTTTGGCGGTCTTGTTTGACAAGCCCAATATCGAAGTCGCTGACGAAGGTATTCTGAACAACATCGATCTCCGCCACCGCAACGAGCCCGCAAGGCATAAATTGCTGGATTTGATCGGTGACCTTGCTCTGATCGGTGCGCCTTTGAAAGGGCAGATTCTTGCAGCTCGCCCCGGTCACAAAGCCAACGTCGAATTGGCCAAGAAGATCAAGAGCCTCCTGAAGCAGAAGAAGATTCAGAAGAAATACCAGCAAAAGGAAGCCACCGGCGTGATATTCGATGTGAATGCGATTCAGAAGATCCTGCCACACCGTTATCCCTTCCTTTTGGTCGACAAAATCACCGAGTTTTCAGAGAATGAAATCACCGGTGTCAAAAATGTAACGGTCAATGAGCCGTTTTTCCAAGGCCACTTCCCCGGAAATCCTGTGATGCCGGGTGTTTTGCAATTGGAAGCCATGGCGCAAGTCGGCGGAATCCTTTTGCTCAACAAGGTCGAGAATCCCGAAAAGGTTTGGGTCTATTTCTTGGCCATCAACAACGCGCGCTTCAAGAAAATGGTGATCCCGGGCGATGTCATCACCTTCAAGTTGCAGTTGGACAGCTTGAAAAGGAACATCTGTAAAATGTACGGCAAGGCCTACGTCGATGGCAAACTCGTCTGTGAAGCCGAATTGGTAGCCGCAGTCGTGGACAAGGACAAAATGTGATTTGAATGGAGAATTGAGAATGGAGAATTGAAAATTTTGGTTCCATTCTCCATTCTCCATTCATCATTCTCCATTCTCCATTCATCATTCTCCATTTTTAATTCGTTTGAAAAGTTGAAGTATCCGATGACACATATCCACCCCGACGCCAAAATTGCAGAGGGTGTACAGATAGAACCTTTCGTGACGATCAAGGGGGATGTCGTAATTGAGGAGGGATGTTGGCTGGGTAGCAATGTCGTGATTCACGACGGCGCCCGAATCGGCAAGAATACGCGCATTTTCCCAGGCGCGGTCATTTCGAGCATCCCTCAGGATTTGAAGTTTGCCGGCGAAGTCACGACTTGTGAAATCGGGGAAAATTGCACGATCCGCGAATTTGCAACGATTAACAGGGGAACGAAAGAAAGCAATACCACCAAGATTGGGAACAATGTTTTGGTGATGGCCTACGCCCACGTGGCGCATGACTGCGTCATCGGCAACAACGTGATCCTTGCGAATGCAGTGAATCTCGCTGGACACGTGATCATCGACGATTTTGCGATTGTCGGTGGCATGAGCGCGATTCATCAGTTTGTTCGACTTGGGAAGCATTCTATTTTGCAAGGTGGCTCATTGGTGGGCAAGGACGTGCCTCCTTTTTGCAAAGGTGCGCACTTTCCGCTGCGTTATTCGGGGGTCAATGCACTGGGTTTGCGTCGCCGAAATTTTGATTCTGAGACGATTACAGCGATTCAGGATATCTACCGATTGCTCTTTGCATCGGGTAAAAACGTCTCGCAGGCCTTGCAATCCATCGAAGAGGAAATTGCCCCCTCCCCGATTCGGGATGAAATCATGGAATTTGTGCGGAGTTCCAACCGCGGCATCATGAAAGGCTACAAGCCGGGAAGCGATGACGAAGCTTGAGGTCTCCGGCCTAGGCAAGCGATTTTTCCGGCATTGGGTGTTTCGGAATTTGGACTTCAAGATTGACGAAGGCGAACGCGTCCTGCTCTGCGGCGACAACGGCAGCGGCAAATCAACCCTCATGCGCATCCTTTCCGGGCAATTGACGCCCACCGAAGGGACCTTGCAATTGTTCATCGATGGCAAGGAAATCGACCCCGAATCTTATTATCAGCATCTTGCCTGGAGTGGCCCCTATATGGAGCTTTACACAGACCTAACACTCAAGGAAGCCATTGATTTGCATGCCAGTTTTCGGCCGATGTTGGCCGCGCCCAAGGAAGTCTTGAAGCTGCTGCAGTTGGAGGACCATGCCGGCAAATTGCTGAAGCATTTCAGTTCGGGCATGCTGCACCGTGTGAAAGTTGGCTTGGCGATCCTGACCAAGTCCAGGTTACTGTTGCTCGACGAAGCGACCACCAACATGGATGCCGGAAATTCGCAGCTTGTGGTGGATCTGATGGACCGCTTTCTGGATGGTCGCATGTTGATTTATGCCAGCAACAAACCGGAGGAATTTGCGCTGTTTGAGCGGCGGGTGGAGATGTGAACGGTTATAGTTTGAGTTTAAATTGGAGGAAGCAGTTCGAGATGGAATGTGGAATAGCTTGGAGAGTTTTTTCGGACGGATGGTATTTCCGAGTGAGAAGGACGGTAAGTGAGTAGTAATTGGCGCTTTTCGGCAGCAGGCGGGAGACTCGAACTCCCAATTCCACGATTGTGAAACAATTGCCTTCCAAGCAATTTCCTCGTCCAGCCGGACGCTTGGTATTTTGTCTTTGCCCCCTAATTATTGGATTTTTCAGGTTCTGGTTTTGAGGTTCAGCATATCAGAAAAAGGGACCATTAACGCTTTGAAGCAACGTTCTTGATATATCACAGCAAACACTTGGAATCCGAGCCTGATCACAATCATGACCAATGCTTGAAGCATGTGAGTAGCTTTAAAAAGCAGCGGATTCGCCCGTAATTTGCCTTTGGAGTCGCTTTCAGGTATCCTTTGACGCTGGCAATAGGTAGAAGCAAAAAAGTAAACCAAAAGCTATCATTCCTGCAAATTTCCTTGTAGCTTAGATTGTAGATGGATTGAACGGAGGCGTCAATGCTCAAATGGGGCAAAAAATGACCAAAGATAGCTAGCAGAGGGTTGCAGGGAAGCAGAGCAGTGGCAATAGATAGGTTGCGGAGGGGCAGGTGGTGGGATCGAGAAGTGTGGCTTGGCCTTCGCGTGTGGAGATGAAGGCATGGGATTTGATGTCTTTTTTGGTACTACGGGGTTTGGGTTGTGGATAGCGCTTTTTGTTGACAATGTAAATCGATGGTATGGTTAGGTTGAAGAATTGTGGAATGGCTGATTTGGGCATGGGGAAGTTGGCTTCTCTTGGAGGTTGTCTGCCCATTGGGGAGAAAGGAGTATGGAAATGACTTGGATGCGTTCGCTAACTCTCCTTGTATTTGAGAGCATATTTTTGCTCGGACTAGGTCAATCGCCCGAACAGTATCTAGGAGTTCGCAATCGTGAAGGAAAAAGTATTAACGATGCAATTGTTACAATCAATGGAAAGAAAGCCATTCCTAAGCAATTAGGAATGACTGTTTTATACAGATGTCCTGATGTGAAACCACCATACGATGTAGAAATCAGGCATAAAGACTACCATACATTGCATTATGAAGGCCTTCCTAACTTGGAAATTGGAACTTATCTCTTACGTGATGGGGAAGATTCTGTATATATGGAGAATGGCTGGCGTCCATGTTTGCCCACTCCCGGGCAAATTCTAGTGGTTGGGAAGGAAAGTGATAGCTTGGGTAATGGCTTGGATCGTCAGGTGGTGCGAGAATCCATGCATCGAATGATTGCAAGCCATGGCTATGAAATTATTCGTGAGCAAAAACACTATAATCTCGATTGTCCTGGACCCTCAAAAGAGAATTGTTATTTGGTCAAGCCAGCTGCAGATACGTTGTCTAAAATCGTCGCAACAGAAATCGAGCGATTCGCAATGGAGCCAATTGTTTCTTTTGCAGGACCTGTGATTCTCTTTCAGGAGAATGGGGACGCACTTTCACTTAGGCCTTGGTTGGAAGTTTATGTTGCTGGAAGGATTGGGGGATGGATCATAAGTTTTCAACAAGTGGAAAGCGCAATGGCTGGTTTAGGTTTTGCTTTTCGTTATAGAACGAATAGCCATGTGGATATAGATCATTTTGAAGTACAAATCCATTCAGGAAGCTTGGATGACTATAACCAGCAAATTCGCAGTCTCCTTCATATTCGTGGTGTATACAAGATTCACCTTTGGGATTATCGTTTTACGTATTAATTTCCATGATTTGGAAAACTTCAGATATTTCATTGAGGATGGAACACATTAAACCCTGATGCTGATGAAAACTACAGGAAGATCAGTGGCTATTATTTTACTTATCATTTTTGGAGGACTATTTGTAAAAGTGTACTCCCAAATGTGTTGTGGAGCTTTTGCAGTGAGTGTCATCAAATCTCCTGACGCAATATTCCTGGATAGTGACTCGATCCATGCGACTTGTACTATGACAAGCATCCATTCAGGAGCAACAATGCTAGCACAAGCGATGGAATACCGAGACGGGTATTTTGCAATTGGTATGTGGCCTAGTGCGGAAATTCTAATAACGATTGAAATCGATCAAAAGCAAATGAGGTTGCGCCTAAGAAATCCTCCAGGATACGACACTCGAAGCTTTGCAATAAAAGATTTACAATTCCGGGAAGGTGATTTCCAAGTCGATGAAGCAAGGCTAAAAACATGGTTGAAGTGGAATGATAAGTTAGAGAACGAAGGAATGTTCAAGGGTTTTCGTTTGATCCCCATTGAATTTGTTAAACCATTGCAAAAAGAAAACTCAGGAATCGCGATCGTTCCCATCTACCTCTTAGATAGTAGGAACGGTGTTGTCAAAGATGCGACAGTAAAAGTGAATGGGGAATATGCATCGTATTCAGATTTGACAAAGACTTATGTCGCAATCCTTAGTGAGGAAACGAAGATAGACTTGGTAATCACGCATCCCTTATTTGACACGTTGCGAATGTACCAGTTGGATGGCGTGCCTCAACAGATTTATATGTTGGAAAGCAACGATCCTTATTGCTATGACGAAAACTTCAAATTTCCTTGCATGGACAACGACAATTTCCTTCTGCTGGAACCCAATGTGCCATCGTTGGATACAGTGATGGGAGAAGTCTATTTTCAAGATGTAGCGGAATTGTTGTCACCGCTATTGAAATCGCTGGGCCTAGTAGTGGTGTATCAATATGACCTCAGGGTTGCGCGAAAGTCAGACTATACAGAGGAATTTGTTTTTGTCAAGGACACAGCTCCAAATACCCAGTCTACCCTATCTCCATTTCGTCGGTACATTGTCTTGGGAAGGGACCAAGGAGGCTCATTTGGCAACGGCGATTGCCAAGAGCTGGCAAAGTTGAGGGCATCGCCCCTGGTGCGGATGGCTGGACCTTTGCTTTGCCGAAATACAGATTATGATTATCCCGGAATGTACACAGGGGATCTATTTGTTGAGTTTCGCAAAGACACTGAAGCGCCAGAGATCCAACTCCTTCTTCAAAAGCATGGGTTGGAAATCCGAAGTCGAGGAGATGTTGGAGAACGATGGATTCTTCGCGCAGACGGCAAGACGCGCATTGGAATCAATCAGCTATTGGAAGAACTGGGTGCTGAAAAGTGCATCCAGAAAGTTGCTCCCTCGGTAATCCTATTTACTCAACTATCCCATTAGAAATCATCTTGGACGGAAATAAACCCTGATATGTAATGAAAGGCCTGACTAAAATATTGATGACAATTCTCTTGGGCTTAATGGGAGGGCTCTGTTCCAAAATGAACGCACAAATGTGTTGTGGGACGTTTGCCTTCACTTTGGCAGCCGATAGTGCAGTAACTTCAAAAACACAAAAATCAATTGCAAAGGTATCTTGTAAGATAATGGCTTCCTATTCAAGAAAAATATTTAAAGGAGAGAAATTGAAACTGGGAGAGGAAGGTTACTACTTGGCTGGATTCTGGCCGTGGTCAGAGTTGAAGATTAAAATTAAATTAGATTGCAAACAAATGACAATTAGCGTAAAAGAGCTTCCAGCTTATACCTCTCAAAGTTATGCGATCTTGGGGCTGACATTCCAAAAAGGCAATTTTGCCATTGATGAGAAAGCTTATACCGTCTGGCTTCAAGAAAATCTCAAAGCTGAAAAAGAGGGTATGTTCAGGGACATTACCTCGTCCCCATCCAATTTCTAAAACCATTTCAAAAAGAAAAATAATGGCAGCTACAGTCTTTTATCCACCATTGTCCTCGATTGTACAGCTCGATTTTCTTCCTGAGCAGTTGGGATTTGGAAAGTCTCCAACACCTCATAGAGCGTGTGACAGATATCATCTTGCACGGAATTAAACCCTGATATGTAATGAAAGATCTGACTAAAGTATTGATGATACTTCTCTTGGGCTTGATGGGAGGACTCTGTTCCAAAATGAACGCCCAAGTATGCTGTGGCACGTTCGCAGTCCGTCTTTTCACTGCCGAGCAAGTGGTCGTATCGGACGACAAACCTATTCTTAAGACATCGTATAAAGTCGTCAATCTTTATGATAGACGAGTCGATTTAAAGGAGCCTTTGGAAAAGAGAGACGGTTACTTCGCTGTAGGTATGAGACCGCATTCCAAGATTCTGATTACATTTAAAATGAAATGCAAACGCATGACAATCACCGCAAAAAATCTGCCAGGCTACAACTCGAGAAGCTATGCCATCGCAGCGTTGCAATTCAAGAAGGGAGACTACTTTGTTGATGAAGCATTGCTCGATGCATGGTGCGATGACCATCCAGAGATAGAAAAAGAAGGAATGTTTCTGGGATTTCGCCTGATCCCTATAGAATTTGTGAAACCAATACAAAAAGGAAAATAATGGCAGCGACAGTCTTTTATCCACCATTGTCCTCGATTGTACAGCTCGATTTTCTTCCTGAGCAGTTGGGATTTGGAAGGTCTCCAACACCTCATAGAGCGTGTGACAGATATCATCTTGCACGGAATTAAACCCTGATATGTAATGAAAGATCTGACTAAAGTATTGATGATACTTCTCTTGGGCTTGATGGGAGGACTCTGTTCCAAAATGAACGCCCAAGTATGCTGTGGAACGTTCGCAGTCCGTCTTTTCACCGCCGAGCAAGTGGTCGTATCGGACGACAAACCTATTCTTAAGACATCGTATAAAGTCGTCAATCTTTATGATAGACGAGTCGATTTAAAGGAGCCTTTGGAAAAGAGAGACGGTTACTTCGCTGTAGGCATGAGACCGAATTCCAAGATTGTGATTACATTTAAAATGAAATGCAAACGCATGACAATCACCGCAAAAAATCTTCCTGCTTACGATACGCGAAGCTATGCAATCTCTATGCTGCAATTCAAGAAAGGTGATTTCTTTGTTGATGAAGCACTGCTTGGAGCATGGTGCGAAGAACACCCGGAGAGAGAGAAGGAAGGGATTTTCCGAGGATATCGTCTCATTCCCATTGAATTTGTGAAACCATTTCAAAAAGGAAAATAATGGCAGCGACAGTCTTTTATCCACCTTTGTCCTCGATTGTACAGCTCGATTTTCTTCCTGAGCAGTTGGACTTTATCCATACGGGATTGAGCAGATTGCTCAACGACCTGTATTACAAGGACTTGCAAGTATCAATAAAGTGCGCGTGGAGACAGCGCATTTTACAGCTTGTCACTGATGAGCAAGAAACGACTGGACCTTGAACTTCAAACTCAATTTTCCGCCGTGGCGGAAAATTTGGGTGCAAGCCGGGAATCGAACCCGAATCTCCAGAATCACAGTCTGGTATGCTGACCTTTGCAACACAAGCACCATTTGAAGTTTGAGTTCAAGCGCACAGTTCGAGGTAAGGCTTCAGTTCCAAACCCAAACTCTTGAACTGCTTCTTCGAACTCCGAACTCAATGTTCTGCCATGGCGGAACATTTGGGTGCAAGCCGGGAATCGAACCCGAATCTCCAGAATCACAGTCTGGTATGCTGACCTTTGCAACACAAGCACCATTTGAAGTTTGAGTTCGAGTTAAAGAGCACAGTTCGAGATGATTCAGGCACGATGCCAAAACCCTCTAACCGTTTCCTCGAACTCCGAACTCAATTTTCCGCCAAGGCGGAAAATTGTGGGTTGGGCAGGAATCGAACCTGCTCTTTACGGGGTTACAATCCGGTGCCATACCTTATGGCTTCCAACCCATTTTGCGAAGCAAAATCCCTCTTCACGCACTCTCCCACTCACACTAACCATCGTTGTTTCAGTGTGAGTTGGAGTGTGAGTTTTGAGTGGCTGCCCCTGCGGCAGCGGGCGGGAGACTCGAACTCCCAATTCCACAGTTGTAGAACATTTGCCTTCCAAGCAAATTCCTCGTCCAGCCGGACGCCCGCTATTTTGCGCAGCAAAATCTCTCCTTACTCACACTCCATCTCACACTGACCAATGTTATTCAAGTGTGAGATAGAGCGTGAGATCAGAAGAAACGGCTGCGCCGTTGAGGGGAATGCAGGAATCGAACCTGCTCAATCTTGTTTTGCAGACAAGCGCCTTTGCCAATCAGCCAAATCCCCTTTTGGAGTTTCAGTTTGAGTTATAGGAAACAGTTCGCGTCACGTAGGTAGCCCCCATCGCAATATCCTCGAACCGATTCCACAAACTCCGAACTCAATGTTCCGCCATGGCGGAAAATTTGGGTGCAAGCCGGGAATCGAACCCGAATCTCCAGAATCACAGTCTGGTATGCTGACCTTGCAACACAAGCACCATTTGGAGTTTGAGTTTGAGTTCAAGAGCACAGTTCGAGATGATTCAGGCACGATGCCAAAACCCTCTAACCGTTTCCTCGATCTCCGAACTCAATTTTCCGTCATGCCGGAAAATTGTGGGTTGGGCAGGAATCGAACCTGCTCTTTACGGGGTTACAATCCGGTGCCATACCTTATGGCCAACCCATTTTGCGAAGCAAAATCCCTCTTCACTCACTCTCCCACTCACACTGTCCGTGGTTGTTTCAGTGTGAGTTGGAGTGTGAGATTGGAGTGGCTGCGCGGCGCAGCAGCGGGCGGGAGACTCGAACTCCCAATTCCCTCATCAGGAACTACCTGTTTTCAAGACAGGCCCCTCGTCCAGCCGGACGCCCGCTATTTGGCGCAGCCAAATCCCTTCTTCTCACCCTCTCACTCACACTGAAGCCATATATGGTATATTTCAGTGTGAGAATGAGCGTGAGAGTGAAGAAACGGCTGCGCCGTGGAGGAAGGTGCGGGTTTCGAACCCGCGCGCCGGCTTTCACCGACGACCTGATTAGCAGTCAGGCGCAATAACCACTCTGCCAACCTTCCTTGTAATAAAATTCTTTCTTCAATCAATTTCGCCTCGCATAAGAAGGAAAATCCACTCCTACAACATCCTCGAAATTCTATTCAGAATTCACTCAATCATTCAATTCCGCAATTTCAAATAACGAGCTCCATAGACATTATTATCCTGATCCGAAAGCCTCGGTGCAAATAAGAATTCCAGGAAAAAATCAACGCAATATGCTGCCAGAAGGCACAGCATTTGTGCCCAAATCAATCGCTAAAATTCGAAGAAGGTATTACGCAATGACAACAAAAAACCCGATCAATTGGACCGGGCGCTTCTGGATATACTACTGAAAATCAATACTCTCAGTCTCGATACCCGCACCCGGATGAATAGGAATAACTATGGGAATACGAACATGAGCATGCATGCAATACAAACGCTGTGGCTTGGACCATGTTATTTTCGATGTTGTTTTTCGTATTCATTTTCTTAATGCGAATCCCGTTTGTGGAATCACTTTGCAAACATACGAACGATTTCCATATTTGATTCAATTATTTTTTAAATATTTCGAATTTAGTGATTGAATTGTTCGATTCGTGGATTGAACGGTTATTTCAGACTTCCATCATAATATGCATCATTCATTTTCAAACTCATTTGTAATCGGTTGCGGACCAATTTTACTTTTTGTCCGATTCCCACAGATTTACAAGGTTGTCATGCTTTGCCTTCGTCGTCCATTCGCGTCGAATGTCCCGCTGAACTTCACAAGACTGAAAAGTCAGCGTTACAGCCTCACATCCATCTTTCGTACATTTTGAAAGGCATTGATGAGGATTCGCAGGAATTTCCCCCATATTCCTTGATCAGCAACCCAATTTGCAGCACTTTCAGCAATTCGAAAGTTCAAAACCTGGTAAATGGGTGGTCCCCACATTAATTTTGATGAAAACGAGAGAAATGAAAACGATTGGACTGGTAGGCGGCATCGTTTGGCCTAGCACCATCGAATATTACAAGCTCCTCAATTCGGGAGTTAATGCGGCGTTGGGGAAGCATAACTTTTGCAAATGCATTGTCTATTCGCTTAATTTTCAAGAGATTCAAGACAACAATGCATCCGAAGACTGGGATGCAACCTACGAACTTCTGCTTGCAGCCTGTCAGAATCTGGTAAAGGCAGGGGCGGATGCGGTTTTGATTTGCGCAAATACAATGCATTTCGCCGCGGACAAAATCCGCGCACATTTGCCGGTGCCGCTTATCCATATCGCCGAAGTGACTGGTGCTTCAATTGTGTCACAAGGCATCAAAACCGTTGCACTTCTTGGAACACGCTACACGATGGAAATGGATTTTTACCAAAACAAGCTCAAAGCACTGGGAATTAGCGTATTCATCCCCTCAGAGGAAGACCGCGAATTCATTCATTCCACGATTTACAACGAGCTTTCTTTTGGGGTATTGCTGCCCGAAACCAAGAAGAAATATCAGACAATCATTGAAAATATGGCTCGAATGGGCGCGGAGGCTGTAATTTTGGGCTGCACCGAGATTCCGCTGCTCATTCAAGAAAATGATGTTTCGATCCCCGTATTTGACACAACAAAAATCCATGCCGAAGCAGCAGTAAAATTCGTCTTGGGGTAATGGATGGAAAGTAAAAAATGGCCTTAGGTTTCATTTTTGCACAAATTTCGGCGCATGTTGGGGCACCTAGCCACCCCAAAACTGTGTAACAGGAATACATTTTTCTGCTTTGATGCCGCTTGCGCACAGCGTTGTTTGGTGGAATCAAAAACGAAATTGTCATGAAAAAATTCATCCTTTTCTGCCTGCTTGGCTTGGCCCTGCAAATGCAAGGGCAAAATGCTGCCTACGACCTGCTGGATTTGGGAAATTTCATTGCCCCAATCCGCTCCGATGGGCAATTGTTTCAAAATACCCCTCTGAGCCTGAAAGGTTTGGAATGGCCCAAAACCACCGTGGTCAACGATAAACGCACGATGAGCTTCGCTGCCCATCTCTGGTATGGGGGGCTGGGGCCCAATGGAAACGTCGTCGTTGCGGCAGAAACCTACGGCCAAAATGGACAGACTTTTCATCCTGGTCTTTACAATTTTGACGGCTCGCTTTGGGATAAGGTATGGAAGATCAACCGTTCAGAGGTGGATCAATTCCGTTCGGACTTTGCCAATGGCACCCTCAATTTTGCAAACTATCAAGTGATTCAGGATTGGCCAGCCTTCGGAACCGATTTGAATGGCAATACGCGAGCCTGTGCGCCGTTTGTGGACATGGACAATGATCCACAGCACTATACCCCCACAGCTGGAGATTATCCCGAATTTCCTGGCGATCAGGCAATCTATTTTCAGTTTGCAGACTTCCCGGCCACGCCGTCAGCCTACCTGAATCCGACCGGGATTGAGGTGAGGGCATTTGCCTATGTCTTTAATTGTCAGGAACTTCAAGACGTTCTATTTCTGCAATATGATCTTACCAACCAATCGGGAATCGCCTATACCGACTTTCAACTTGGCTTGTGGAATGACTTTGATATCGGAAACTACGGCGATGACTACCTCGCCTCCGATCCTTCACGCGACCTCTTTGTCGGATTCAACGGCGATGCCAATGACGAAACCCAATTTGGCTATGGAATGAATCCGCCCGCAATGGGTTGGACTTGCCTCAGTGCTGATGCAAGCGGGGGCATGTATTACAACAATGACTTCAGCATCAAGGGTAATCCGGAAACCGCCAATCATTATTACGGCTACCTCAAAAATCTCTGGAAAGACGGTTCAGTGCTGGTCGACAATGGTCTTGATGGATGGCAAACCACTTCGCCGGGCGCAGCTGCACAGTTTCCATACTCCGGCAACGGGGGCTGGTGTGGAGGCCCCGGCACTGGATGGACCGAAATGGGCGCTGGAAATTCGCCATTTGACCGCAGGAGCTTGCTCTCTGTTGGCGAAAGCACTTTTGCGGCAGGTGAAACCAAATCCTACACGTTTGCGATGTTGATGGCACGCGGATATTACAATGACAACTTGGGATCCGTTTGCGAACTTTTGGATATGACGGATTCGCTGCGTCTTTGGTGGGAAACCGACCGGCTACCCTGCGGTGCCACGCTCACGGGCGTGGATCAGCCAAATGCCGAAGTTTTGGAAGCCAGCATTTTTCCCAACCCTGCTCATGACCTCGTGACACTGCGGTTTGAAAATCCGACCGGGCAATCTGCCAATTTGAGGATCGTGGATATCACAGGCCGTGTCGTCGCGAATCCATCCGCCACGAATACGAACCAATTTGTCATTGATGTCCGAGATTTCAGCCCGGGAGTCTATTTCTTTCAATTGGAATGCGCAAGGCAATCCTTTGTCGGAAAATTTGTTCGAGACTGAGCCCGGAACGAATCGGATGAATTGTGAAGCCGCAGCGGTCGCCTGGAATTCCTAAATTCCTTGCGACCGCTGCGGCTTTCTGTTTTTGAAAATCTTAACGATGCGGCAAGCTTAGATCTTGACCAACTTCAAAACCCGTACATCTCCCGCATCCGTCGAAATCTTCACGTTGTAAATCCCGGCAGGACCCTCGAAATCAAGATGGATCCGGGTAGCCTGCGCCTCGGAACTCAGGTGAACCAATTGTCCTGCAGCATTAAAAACCTCCACCTTGACAAGCAGAAACGAATGGTTGAACAGGATGTCAAATTTGCCATTGGAAGGATTGGGTACCAATTTCAGTGTCGCCGCTGCCTGCGCCTCGTCACGTGCAATCACGGGATTGCAGAAGCCACCGTTGAAAAGGTAGGCGCTGCGCGCCGGGGCGAAGTTGTAGATGCCGTAGTCAATGTTGTAGAGGATGTCATTGCCGTAGGCCGTGAGGCTGGAAAAGCTGCCGTTGGTCGTAATTTGGCGATCGGCGCATCCGTCGTTGTCCCAGCTCCAAGCGAGCCAACCGATGTTGCGGGCCTGCAAAATGTGAAGCAGCGCGGAATAATTGAGGGTGTATTGACACAGAACTTGATCGTCTTGCAAATTGGCAACTTCGCCCATCACAAATGGAATCCCGCTTGCGATGGCATTGTCAATCTTGGCTTCCATCTGCGTCGAATCGTTGTTGGCGAAGGCGTACCAATAGGCATGCGCGCTGAATATCAAATTTTGCGCTGGGTCATTCAATTGCATCGTCGGACCGACGGCGGCGAGCACATCGAGGTTGCTGCCGCAATCAGGGCCATCGATCATGATGGGAACGGTGATGCCGGCATTTCTGAAATTCGTAACGATTTCGGAATAGGTGCGGACGAAGGTCGCTTGTGATGCAGCCGGATTTCCGGTCCAGTTGACGTAGAGCGCTTCATTCGCTACGTTGAGGATGATGCTGTGCTTGTATTTGTCTATCAGGGCAAGCAAGGCAGGTTCCAGATACCAATTCGAAGTCGCGACCAATGCTGTCGTATCATTTTGGCAGGTCAAGTCGTGTAATTCCAAAATCGGAATCAACTGATATTGAATACATTTACTCAAGGCGCTGTCCAAATTCGCCAAATCGGAGTATGTCGTCTGCGGGGTGCCTTGCGCAGGTGTGCGGTACCAGGGCAAGCGCACACAATTCGATCCGGATTGGGCGATTTCGTCCATGAACAGCTGATTGGGCGACCATCCCCAGTTGAAAGGCGCGTAATTGACGCCACGCAGCAGCAGCGTGTCGCCGCAGGGTCCGAGGATCAGATTGCCATTGACAGAAATGGTTGTTCCGAGTTGGGCCTGCAGGGTGCTTGCGGCCATGACCAGGGTGAAAAGGAGGAAAATGGGGTAATTTTTGATTTTCATAGAATGCGGGTGAGGTAAAAGATGAATTCAGACTCGCATTTTGGAGCCTTGATTCGAAGATAACGGGGCTCAGAGCGATTCTCTCATGACCGATTTGCATTTGGGTCGAATGGGTTTTTGATTGGTTTACCAGAAGAACTTTGGTACCTTCCGATTGGATCAACGAATTAGAATGCCCATGAACCTCATCCACGTACGGTGCCAAACTGAGATTGACTATCAACGACTGATCGCCTTCTTCGAAACCGAGCAAATTCCATATCGAGGGCAAGAATTGGATTCGAAGGTTTTCCCTGTCGGGAATGAGGGCCGTTATTTCGGAGAAATAACCATTCCCGGAGCATACAAAGACCAAGTTCAGACGCTTTTGCAGGAGATTGGATTCGAATCATTTTCGATCTTCATTGAGCAAAGTCCTGAGCAATGGCGTTCCCAAAAACCTCAGAAAGTAAATTTTACCAAGTTCATGGCTTGGGCAATGACTGCAACCACTTTGGTCACCTCCGTCCTCGCGGTCAAATACTGGAGGCAAGCCCAATTGCGAATCAATCCTAATTTCCGATACGAATGGAGCTTGGACAATACTCGGTATCATCAGGTCGACAAAAAAACTGACGCAATAATCACCACCTTCTCCGACGCGAATTGGAACAACAATTTCGAATCCATAACTAGCTATTGGACAGATGGTTCCATTTCCAACGTAGCTACTGACAAGGATGAAAATGGGTACTTTGAACTGAGTGAGGCTTACGCCAAGGACGGAAAACGATCGAATATGGTAATCGATCTGGATGGAGATGGTGACTTTGATTACAGTGAAACCTATCTGGACAACAATGAAGTGATCCGGTTCACTGACTCCGATAAAAATGGACGTTGGGAAATTGCATCAAAACCGCTCAAATAAGCGGGTCTGGTCCAATCAATGACCTGCGTTTGATGCCACCTCATGACTGGTAGTTCATATCACCAACTACTTTTTCCTGATCCTCCACCGGAGGTCCCGATTCTCGCGATCGATCGGCCTGAGACCTGAGGCCAAAGCCTTAGTTTTCGCCAACGCCTCATAGATCTATCAGATCACCAAGTTCACAATCCTCCCGGGTACCACGATCACCTTTTTGGGCACGACACCTGCCAGAATCGTCGCTACTTCTTCCGAAGCCATGACCTCCTTTTCCACTTCCTCCTTGCTCAATTCGGCGCCGACGCTGATTTTGCCGCGGAGCTTGCCATTCACTTGGATCGGATACTCGATGCTGCTCACAGCGACATGTTTCTCATCGTAGACCGGCCAAGGCGCGGTCGCAATCGAATCGGCATGTCCAAGCATTTGCCAGAGTTCCTCACAAATGTGCGGTGCAAACGGGGAAAGCACGACCAAAAACTGCTCCAAAACCGTTCGGCTGCTCGTTTTTAGGCGCTGCGCCTCATTCACGAACTTCATGTACTGAGCCACGGTCGTGTTGAAGCTCAGGTTTTGGATGTCCTCCTGCACCTTCAGAATCGTCTGATGCAAAACCCGCAGTTCATCCGCATTGGGAGCCGCATCCGTGACGATCAATTGATTTTCGTCGTTGGTGAAGAGATTCCATACTTTCCTCAAGAAGCGGAAGCTGCCTTCGATGCCATGGGTATTCCAAGGTTTTGCGTCTTCAAGCGGACCCAAAAACATTTCGTAAAGACGCAGTGTATCAGCTCCGTACCGGGCACAGACATCGTTGGGATTCACCACGTTGTAGTAGCGCTTGCTCATCTTCTCGACTTGCGAACCACATTTGAAGGTTCCATCGGCCTCGGTGATGAATTCCGCATTTGCGTATTCGGTTCCACGGCTGGTTCTTACGCGCTCAAGGTCCAGAATATCGTTTTCCACAATGTTCACGTCCACGTGGATCGGATCGACCTCCTTGCCTTCGATCAGGCCTGCACTGATATAGGATTCTGTCCCACGCAACCTGTACATCAAACTGCTCCGCCCTTGGATCATGCCGATATTCACCAGCTTTTGGAACGGCTCATCATGCGAAATGTGGCCCAAATCAAACAGAACCTTGGTCCAGTACCTCGAATACAACAAATGCCCGACAGCATGCTCCGATCCTCCAATATAAAGATCGACGTTCATCCAGTAGGCTTCCTTGTCCTTGGCACTGAAGGTCCCGTCGTTGTTCACATCGAAATACCGCAGGAAGTACCAGCTCGAACCCGCATAACCCGGCATCGTATTCGATTCACGCAAGCCACCATCGGGGTGCTGCATCCAATCCTTGACATTCGCCAGCGGCCCCTCCCCTTCTTCCCCCGGCTCGTAACGATCGACCTTGGGCAAGGTCACCGGCAATTCAGATTCAGGCAAGGCATAAGGCAATCCATCCCGGAAAACGATCGGGAAAGGCTCTCCCCAATAACGCTGACGGGAAAAATTCGGGTCGCGAAGGCGGAAGTTGATCCGCGCTTTGCCGATTCCTTTTGCTTCGATGGCATCGATTGCCTTGCGCAGGGCCTCCTTGATTTCCAGGCCATTCAAGAAATCGGAGTTGATAAACTTGCCTTCCTTGGCTTCGTAGGCTTCCTCGGAAATATCCACGCCGTCGATAATCGGCAAAATCGGAAGGTCAAATTGCTTTGCAAAGGCGTAGTCGCGGCTGTCGCCAGCAGGCACGGCCATGATCGCGCCTGTTCCGTAGCCCCATAGCACGTAGTCGGCTGTCCAAATCGGGATCAGGCGACCTTCTACGAAGGGGTGTTTGGCATAAGCTCCAGTGAACTTACCAGTAATCTTTTTCTCTTGTTGCCGCTCGACTTCGCTGCGGTTTTTGGCCCAAGTGGCATATTCCAAAACGTCTTCGCGGCGGTCGGCGGTCACCAATTGCTCGACAAGTGGATGCTCCGGTGCCAAAACCATGAAGCTCGCACCAAAAATCGTATCCGGCCTGGTCGAAAACACCTCAAGCCGTTCGGAGTGCCCTTCGATTTCGAAGTAAAAATTGGCCCCTTCGCTCCTGCCGATCCAGTTGCGTTGTTGCTCCTTGATCGAATCGGACCATTGCAGGTCGTTCAGACCCGCGAGCAAACGGTCTGCGTATGCGCGCATGCGGAACGCCCATTGGCGCATCGGTTTGCGCACTACAGGATGCCCGCCTCGCTCTGAAACGCCGTTGATCACCTCGTCATTGGCCAAAACCGTTCCCAAAGCAGGGCACCAATTCACTTCGGTAAAGGCAATGTAGGCCATGCGGTAATGCAGCGTAACCTCATATTGTTTCGCTGCCGAATAAGAATTCCATTCCGCTGCTGTGAAACTGCCTTCGAAGTCATTGACAGCCTTCAGCCCCTCGGTTCCCCGATTTGCAAAATGCGCGGTCAAGGTGTCGATATGCTCCGCCTTGTCAGCGGCGACGTTGTACCAACTGTGGAAAATTTGCAAGAAGATCCACTGCGTCCACTTGTAATAGTTGGGATCGCAGGTTTCCATATTTGTCGAATCGGGCTCGTGTGCCAGACCGAGTCGCTCAAATTGATCTTTGTAGGTTTTGATATTCGCCTCAGTGGTGACCGCAGGATGCTGTCCCGTTTCCATCGCATATTGCTCGGCAGGCAAACCGAATGCATCAAAGCCCATCGGATGCAACACGTTGAATCCGGCCAATTTACGGTAGCGGGCGACGATGTCCGTAGCAATGTAGCCAAGTGGGTGACCAACGTGCAATCCTGCGCCGGATGGGTACGGAAACATGTCGAGCACGTAGAATTTAGGCTTGGTCGTGTTGTGCTCGATGGCGAAGGTGCGGCTTTCCTTCCAAAATTTTTGCCACTTGGCCTCGATGGCCTGAAAATCGTAATTGCCCATTTGAGCTGGAATTAGAATAGATGTATGTAGATAAAGGAATGCAAAGTTGGCGAGAAATCGCGGAATCTAAACTGCAGAAATTCACTTTTTAAGAAGTCCTACGAATGAAAATCGAAAGCAGATTTGCCCATCAATTACCAAAAGCCAAGAAAAATCTTGCTGTAAAGCCTCAGCATCTCAAAATGCCAAGAAGCCAAAAAATTCACCACCAAACCTGATTCTGCAAATTCTGTGAATTCCGCTTATCGGAACATCGCCTTGATACTTCCCCAAGTACGCTGCACAGAGGTAGGATTGTGGGTGATATCGGTGTAGTAAGTAAAAACTGCCCCATTTTGGCAAACTTGAAGTTTATAGCTGATGGTTTTGGCTTCGTCCTTGAAGACGGTATAGTCTTGATACGTGTAATTCAGGCTTCCATTGGGCGAGACATGGTCGAGGTAGGCATACAGGGTCTCATCATTGACTTTGCGCCAAATGCGAAAATCAGTGATGCCAGCCTCGCTGGGGACTTCCCAAGCAACCACCACATCAGCACCATCAGGAGACGCATGAAAGTAATTGAGCGTCAGGTTTTGGCCTTTCAAGGTGGTCGAGAAGCATACCAGCGCAACCGCTACCAAGAGCAAAACAGTTGCATTTCTCATACCCATGATTGCAAAATTAACAGTTTTCAATTCGTATGCAAATCTTGGAGTGTCCACATGTTGAATTTCTTACGCAGTCAATGTGGTGTCTCGGAAAATTGGAATTCGTTGAATGCTGCATCCGGGTTTGATGTAAAATGGTACTAAAGTAGTGTTGGCGGCGCATACACCAACCTTTGACAATGCTGCCAACGCGAAAGTTTTAAAATTTTTCCATTCTCCATTTTCAATTGTCAATACTCCTTTCTATCTTTGCCCTCTCGTTTGTAAAAAGCTCAAAAGGATATGAAAAGCGACATCCATCCAAACTACAGATTTGTAGTTTTCAAAGATATCTCGACCGATTACGCGTTCTTGACACGTTCGGCAATCAACACCCCTGACACCATCAAATGGGAAGATGGCAATGAATATCCACTTGTGAAGTTGGAGATTTCCAGCGATTCTCACCCGTTTTTCACGGGTAAGCAAAAGCTCATCGACACCGCCGGTCGTGTTGACAGGTTCTACAGCCGCTACGGTGGCAAAAAACCACAAGAATAAGGTTCGACCCCGTCGACAAATGAAAAAGAGTAGGCTTCGGTCTGCTCTTTTTTATTTGCTCCCGGAATGCCATTTCAATTGCATCATTCCTAAATTGCCAGCTCTAAACTGGGAATTGTCATGCAATACCTTCTATTCGAAGATCAGAGCTTTTTCGACCTATGGCCGCTGACTTTTACGCGGCCGACCTGCGATTTGCGGGTTGGAATCGACAAGCTGCAGGAAAAGTGGACGCGGTTTTGCAAACAACCGGTTGGCTGCATCGCCTATGCCTACCTTGGAAACCAGTTTTCCCGATTTGATCCCTACGCTCGAAAGTATTTGCTTCAATGGCAAATTCATCCCGGATGCGAACTGGATCAGGGATTTGGCTGAAGCCTGCGCTCCAGGTACCTACTTGGCGAATGAGAAAAAGGAAATCCTTGTTTTTCGCTGCAAACCGGCCCAAATCGGGAACTTTGATGGGATTGTCAATGAAGCGATTCTGACGAATGCCGGCCTGAAATCCATCACGGCAACCGTGAATGAAAGGCCTGCCATTCGTTTTCCTTGGGACATTTTCCGGCTCAATGGTCAATGTATCCGCGAAGACTTTGAAGCGGTCATCGCCAATCAGTCGTCCTATCAGCCCGAAGACAAACATTCGATTGTCTATGGCCGCGACAACCTGTTTTTGGCCGCTGGCGTGAAGATGCGTGCAGCCGTGATCAATGCCGAAGATGGCCCGGTTTATATCGGCGAAGGTGTTGATATTCAGGAAGGTTCACTGATTCATGGCACCCATGCCTTTTGTGATCATGCAACGCTGAACATGGGTGTGAAGTTGCGCGGCGATACCACTGTCGGTCCTTGGAGCAAGGTTGGCGGCGAAATCGCCAATTCGGTGATTCAAGGTTACAGCAACAAAGGTCACGACGGCTACATGGGCAATTCGGTGCTGGGCTATTGGTGCAACCTGGGAGCGGATACGAATACGAGCAACTTGAAAAACAATTATACCGAGGTGCGCGTCTGGAACTATCCGCAAGAGCGATTTGCACGAACGGGTACGATATTTTGTGGGCTGATCATGGGCGATCACAGCAAATGCGGCATCAACACGATGTTCAACACTGGCACGGTGGTCGGGGTATCCGCCAACATTTTCGGAGATGGGTATCCTCGAAATTTCATTCCTTCCTTCAGTTGGGGCGGCGCGGCCGGGTTGACAACATTCACACTTCCAAAGGCGTTTGAAGTCGCCGAGGCCGTCATGGGACGCAGGAAACTGCAATTGGAGGAAGGCGAAAAGGCCATTTTGACCGAAGTCTTCCGCCGAACGGAGAAATACCGCAACTGGGAGAGGGAAGTGAAAAGTGAAAAGTGAAAAGTGAAAAGTGAAAAATGGAGAATGGAAAATAGAGAGGAAAATTGGAGGCTAGTACGTTGTTCAGTCTTTTCGGCCCTTTGCGGGTTTTCAACGTTCCAAGAACTGCTAACTGCTACTTTCTAATTGCTAATTAAAAAAATATGCGTAAAAAAATTGCAGCTGGGAATTGGAAGATGAATTTGGGCCCTGTCGGGGCACAAGCATTTGTATCTGAATTGATTGCGAATTATTTAATCCACTGTCCTGCGCAACCGCAAATGATATTGGCGGTTCCATTTGTGGATCTTGTGGGTGTTGCATCGCTGATCAAAACAGTTCCTTCGATTGGTTTGGCAGCACAAAACCTGCATCAGGAAGACAGTGGCGCTTATACCGGCGAAATTTCAGGAGCAATGCTTAAAGAAGCGGGTTGCAAATACGTGTTGGTTGGCCACAGCGAGCGCCGTGAATATTTCCATGAAACCAATGCGCTTTTGCTCAAGAAAGTGAAGCAGGCGCTCAAGAACGGCCTCTCCCCGATCTATTGCTTTGGCGAAACCCTTGCCGAGCGTGAATCAGGCCGCACTTTTGCCGTGATCGCGCAACAGCTGATCGAAGGCATCTACGCCCTTGACGTCACCGAATTCTCGCATTGTATTTTAGCCTACGAGCCTGTTTGGGCGATCGGAACCGGCAAAGTCGCCACGCCTACCCAGGCGCAAGAGGTACACGCATTCGTGCGTAACAAACTGCGGGGCCATTTTGGCGATGCAGCCGCAAATGCGGTCACCATCCTCTACGGCGGCTCGGTCAAGCCCGACAATGCTGCCGAACTCTTCGCTTGTCCGGATATCGACGGCGGCCTTGTAGGTGGGGCGAGCCTGAAAGTCAGCGACTTCGTGGCAATTGCCAAAGCGCTTTAATGCAATTTCCTACGGAACTGCCTTCCTGCACGCATACGACCCAAAATACGGATCTCATGCCAATGCATTGTTGGTCAATTGCCTAATACTTCACCTTTATCATTTTTCAAGGTGATTTTCAAGTCTTTGCGGAATCCGTTGGCGATCTCCTGCAAGGGCATCAAACTTCCGTTGTAACTGTACACAAAAGGGAATTCAAAGCGTTCGCCTTTGATGGATTTTTCCGTGGTTGTGCCGACCGTGTGAAGGTAAAATTCGTCGTAATTCCCAACAGGGAGCTGCGATTTTAAAGCCCCTGCTTTTTCCAATTCGGTCATGAACTTCAGTGCAACGGCTTTTTTGGATGGTTCGACGTATTCACATTTTCCCCAAACGGTACCCGCAGGAATATGATTGAGGCGACCATTAAAGATGCGCAAAAGGGTCGGATCGACTGTTTTTGGAATGGAAAAATGGAAAAATGTAGAATCTACCTGCAAATCTGCCTTAAAGACCTGCCGATTGATGGTGATTTGCACCTTGTATTCCCCCAAGGTGAGTTGGGAAAGGTCGATGATCGACGTTGCAGGTCCAACACCTGTTTGACAGGGTTTCGTTCGACGAATGCCATTCACTTTAATCACCACACGGTCTCCCTGCAGCGCAGTCTCCTGATCGACGGCATAGTTGCTGCATTCGTAGACATCATTGGTTTGGATTCTGAGCATAAATTTGCGTGCCCCACCGGGCAAAATCGGTGCCGTCATTTGCAAGGTCATCCCTGCCTCGACGTCTTCGATTCCACCATCAGCTTGCGCCATCACCCCGCTCCCCAACAAAAGGAGGAGGATCACCATTGCGATACTTTTCATCATTTCCAATCACCTAATCCTACAAATATAGCCGTCCAAGGCTCAAATCAAAGCGTATTTTCAAATTTATCTTCCTAAGAATGCAGGACGTTAAATCCTGCAATAATTTCAGTGATCATTGGCAGAATCCCGTCTTCTGCGGCCGAATCCGGAAAATTCAGGTAAATTTGAACCCAACGCTCGATTTTGGGTTGCATATTCGCGGCGGCATTCTGACCTCAACTATGTCAGACCGCAGATACGATAGAAAATGGCTGGACCATCGTTTTTCAAGTCAAGAGACCGTTCCGAAAAGAAGGAACGTCCCAAACTGACCAAACAGGGCCTTCGAACTGCCCGCCAAATGTTGGGTTACATGCGGCCCTACCGCTGGATTTACGCCTTGGGAATGGTTTTCCTACTGTTGTCGACCTTGACATCGTTGGGATTCGTGTACATTCTGAGCCCATTGCTCAATACAGCAACAGGCAAAAAGGACTGGTACCTCACTGATTTGAACGAAATCACCCTCTTGCTCGGACTCGTCGTCGTCGGGCAAATGGTCTTTTCTTTCTTCCGAATTTTCACGTTTTCGCAGGTCACGCAGCGCACGATGGCCGACATCCGGTTTGACTTGTTCGGGAAAATGATGTCGTTGCCCATTTCGTTTTTTGAAAAACGACGCGTCGGCGAATTGACCAGCAGGCTCACTGCGGATGTGCAACAGATTCAGGAGGTTCTCTCGATCAGCATTGCCGAATTCATCCGGCAAATTTTGACCTTGGTGGGTGGAATCACCTTTATTTTGGTCAAAACCCCAAGTTTGGCCCTGTTCATGTTGATGATCTTTCCCCCTGTCATTCTAGTGGCGGTGATTTTTGGAAAATTCATTCGCAAAAACTCCAAACTGACCCAAGACGGACTCGCTGAAACGAATGTAGTTCTCGATGAGAGCCTGCACAACATCAGCATTGTCAAGGCATTTACCAACGAATGGACGGAAACGAGCCGCTACCGCACCAAGCTTCAAAACTTGGTCAAAACAGCCGTTCGGACGGATACCTACCGTGGATTTCTGATTTCATTCGTGATTTTTGGTCTGTTTGGCTCGTTTGTGTTGGTGCTTTGGCGCGGCGGAACGATGGTTTCCCGCGGCGAAATGGGCGTGGGGGACTTGCTTTCATTTATCATGTTCATGGCCTTCATCGGTGGATCGTTGGCGGGTTTGCCGGATGTGTACACCGCGATCGCCAAGGCGGTCGGCGCGACCGAGCGCATGCGCGAGATTTTGGATGAACAGCCGGAGGCAGCGCTCCCCAAAGGCGCTGTAGGCCTTGGCGCCGAAATCAAAGGCGAAATTGCCTACAAAGACGTGCGATTCACGTACGAAACCCGTCCCGAGACGGAGGTCTTACAAGGCATCAATTTGCACCTCGCAGCCGGCGAAAAAGTCGCCTTGGCGGGCAGCAGCGGCGCCGGCAAATCGACGATCGCGCAGCTTCTGATGCGCTTTTATGACATCTCAAGCGGCGAAATTCTCATCGACGGCAAACCGATTCGTAACTATGACTTGCACCATTTGCGCCGCCACATCGGCATTGTGCCACAGGAAGTGATCCTCTTTGGCGGCTCGATTCGTGAAAATATCGGCTACGGCAAGGAAAACGCCACCTTGGAGGAGATCAAAGCCGCTGCCAAACAGGCCAATGCACTGGAATTCATTGAGGAGTTTCCCGATGGATTCGAGACCTTGGTCGGCGACCGTGGCGTGAAGCTGTCTGGCGGGCAGCGTCAACGGATTGCGATTGCAAGGGCAATTCTGAAAAATCCCGCGATTTTGATCCTCGACGAAGCCACGAGCAGCTTGGATGCGAGTTCGGAGAATCTCGTGCAGCAGGCGCTCAATGTATTAATGGAAGGCCGCACGACCCTGATCATCGCGCACAGGCTGGGGACGATTCGCAATGTGGACCGCATTTATGTACTCGACCACGGTCAAATCGTCGAATCCGGCAAACACGAGGAATTGCTGGCCAATCCGGATGGATTTTACAGCAAGTTGGTTGCCTTGCAGTTGCGGACGGAGGATTGAGGTTTGCTCCGGGTTCGGGCAACTTGCGTAGAGGCGATGCGTATGCTTTCCATGAATTATAAGCGGCGTTGGTTTGGCTTATTGCTCGGAATTGCGGGATGGCTCATCGTCCAAGTCAACGCTGAAGTCGCTGCACAGCCTACGATTACCGTTCACTTTCTCTACGGATCCAAACCTGCAAAAGGATTTGAAGCCACGGAAAAACGCTGGTTTGGAGGAAAACGCGGCGGCCATGTCGGCATCGAGTTGGCGCCGGACCAAGTTCTCAATTTTGGTCCATCGGGGAAATTTCATTGGTTTTCGCACCGCCGCAAGCGACATAGTCGATTTACGGAACGAACCGTCGCTGAAACGTTCGGAACACTTTCAAGAAGCGAGGGCAGTTTGCAAACCGTTTCGATTCAAATTCCAGTTGATTCAGCTCAGCTCGGCAAATTGATGGACATTCGAAGCGGGTATCTTTCAAATCCTCCCTACGACTATGCCTTTCTCGGAATGCGTTGCGCATCTGCATCCGACGAAATCCTTGCAAGCATCGGATTGACCAAACAAAGATCCTTTTGGGGAACTGTTTTGCATACCTTCCGTCCGCGGGCATTGCGCATGAGGTTGCTCCACAAAGCCGAAGTGTATGGCTGGAAGGTCAGCCGGCAAACAGGCTCAGACCATCGCATCTGGGAAAAAGACAGGCGATAACCATTCGAATCCGATTTTAATCCCCATCCACCGGCACCATTTCGCCGGCTCCATTGGTGACAACAAGTGCAATATCGTATTGCTCGTTGAAACTGAAGCTTTTCGTATAGCCAACGATGGCGAAGCCGCCGGCCGCTGTGGGAACAATTGCCTTGGCAATGTCATCGTTGGAGCCGCCAAACGTATTTGCCCATTGCGCCACGTAAACACCCTCGGGCGACACCTTTGTGATGTAAAAATCGTTGGCTCCGTTTCCAAAACTCATCGTGTAGCCTGCGATCACAAGGGATCCATCCGGTAATTCGACCAAACGGCTGGAAATGGTGCGGTCATAGTCGTCTCCGCCGATACGGCTCAGTGTATTGGAAAGCGGAATCCCGCTGTCAGTGACTTCCAAAATGAAAATGTCAAAATCATTGCCTTCCGAGGCATAACCTACGAGGCAAATGTTGCCATTGGCAAGTGTCGCGACGCCATGTCCTTCGTCTTGCAAATTGCTGAGCCCATGATAGTTCCACAAAGAATCGCCGTTGGATGCGATGCGCCAAAGTCCGGCTTCATAGTCCAACGAATCGAAATAGACATTTCCAGCGATCGCCACGCCGCCATCGGAAGTTGCAGCTACGGCAAAGGCCTTCTCCTCATTGTCTCCGCCAAAAGCCCTGACCCAAATTTCATTTCCATTTTCATCAAACTTTACCGCGAGGATATTGGGATAAATCGCTGAAGCATTGTTGCCAAGGCTCGCAGTATAGCCCACTGCGACAAATTCACCGGTTGTGGTTTCCACCAAGGCTGTTCCAAAATCGTCGGCGGCCCCACCAAAATTGCGGGTCCATTGTACTGCGCCGCCGGCATCGGTGCGCATCACCAACATGTCGATATTCCCATTCAGCCCCGCCGCTTGCTGCCCGACCATCAGAAATCCGCCATCCTCCATCAGCAGCATGTCCTCCAAACGGTCACGTCCCGGGCTGCTGTAAGTCTGCTTCCAAAGCAATTCGCCATTGGCATTGGTGCGCAACAACAGGAGATCCTCCCCTGCCAAACCGTCGTCGACATTGGTCATAGCGCCGGCAATTGCAAATCCGCCATCGGCCATTTGCACTACGGCCGAACCAAAATCCAAGGATTCAGTCCCGTAGATATGCAAGGAAACGCCATTTTGCCCAGGCGCATCCGCCTTCTTGCAGCCGACGAGACAGCCGAGCAACAGCATTACGAGCATGGGTGGGACAGCGAATCGTTTCATCGGCGTGGAGATTTTGCGGATTTGTGAAGGTTTTTGACAGCGTTTCCACTTGGGATCATAATGCCTGCCACCAAATTCACCGAATGTAAATTAAAATTGTTGTCACCGATATGGTAATTCCACAAATATTGCTGATAATCAGTCGCATATTCAGTTCCCTCCTTCCGCATTTGGGTAAGGCCATACTGGAAAAATCCCCGCAAATACCACGAAACATTGGCAAAATTCATCTGATAACTCGCGCCCAATTGCAGTCCGGTAGCCCAACGCACCCGCCTTTCTGCAATACCTCCGATGTTGGCCACCTGCGTTTGCTCCCGAATGCTTGACGCCACTTTGACCCAACTTGTTGTTTCCAATTCGGTTTCAGAATGCAATCGCAGACTTCCAAAAACGCCGAAACGAAACGAAAGCCACGAGGTATGTTCTTTGTGATGGGGATCGAGGCGGATGCGGTATTGATATTGCAATGGAAACTGCAATAAGTTGTTGCGCTCCCTTTGGATGATTTTCCAATCCCCGGCAGTGTTTTCGTCTGGATTCTGGATCATTTCGTAGGTCATGGCATGCGTGGCATGTACTGCGCCCAACCCTAGAATCAAACTGTGGCGATAGCGGAAATAGTGAATCCATTCTGCACCAAATTGATAGCCCGCACGGTGTCGCACGCCCGAGGTAATTCCGTTTTCGGATGCACCATTCAGGTCATAATACAAAGGAGAGGGATCGCGGAGCTGTACAAAACAAAAAGACGGTCCAGCGTAAATACCCAAATGGTTTTTGGGATAGGCAACCAGTGAATCAAGGTAGCGCACCATGGCTGCAGGATCTTGGTCGGGGTCGGCATGAAAGTCGGGAAAACGCGTCAATAGCAATTCCATTGTACTTTCAGCGAGATCGTCACGGCCAATCGTCGTCGTGGTCTGAATGTAGAGCCTGAAGAATTTTTCCGTCGCACTGAGCAATTCGAGTTTGGGCGAAACATCGGGACTCGTTTTGTCAAACAGGGTTTGAATGCATCCTCCGAGACTTACAATCGAATCAAATTGACCCTTTTCATACAATTGGACCAATTGATAAACCTTTTCACTCGTTTCCGGACATTGGCCAAGCCCACGAATGGGAGTGCTTGCCACCATCAAGAGAAGGGACATTGCAACAAGGAATATGCGAGGTGTTTTGCGCATTTTTATTTTCTGTTGATGCCTTTGTCTTGTTGATACTGCTTGATCTCTTGGTCGTCAAATTCCAGCCGATCCACAATTTTCTCAAGATCATTTGCCATGCTTTCCGACTCTGTATACCAATAACGCATCGTTTTGTCGCGTGAAACGGAATAGAGGAATTTTGAATCCTTCCTGAACCCGATGCCGATCACCCAACTTGTATGGCCTTTGAGGACAATCGGTTGTTCATATAGTCGCTCCACTTCCCAAAGCCGAATGGTTTGATCATAGCTGCAAGTCGCAACAAACCGCCCGTCGGGCGAAAAGCAAATCCCGGAAACCTGTGCGGAATGCACGCGCAAAGTGTCCAATATTCCGCTTTTCAATGCATAGTAACCTACGCGTCCACTTTCCAATCCGAAAGCAAGGGTGCTCCCATCCTTGCTGAAAGCCAATGCCGTGGGATTGCCGGAAATGCTGATCGTTTTAAAAATTTTGCCGTCAGGAGCGTTGAACAGCGTGAGCGCATTGGGCGAAGCGATGGCAACGTGGTTGCCTTTGACATCAATGGCCATCGTCGTGACGCCACCCTTGAATACCGTGGGGAATTTACGCGGCTTGGATTGCGATTCGTCTTTGTCCCAGATCAAAAGCCCTCCGTACGCGTCAGTACTCCAGATTTCACCAGTTTGCGGAACCTCGATCGCAGCCGTAACGGTGGTTGAATGACCTTTCAATTCTCGGGCAAGATACCCTCCCAATCCCTTGAAAACCAATAAGTCATGCGACAAGTTGGAGGCAAAAACGGTTTTGCGATCGACCCCGTGGCTCATCAACCGGCCATCCAGCAATGTGGAAGTCGCTTTGACTTCAAAATGCGCACCTCCGCCCTCAACGAAAAACTGATACATTTTTCCAGCGAGGTTGATGGCATTGGCCTTGTCGTGCTGCGAATCGTAGTCAAATGCTACGACTACAGTATTCAATTGCTTGCGAATCAGAGGCGTGTAACGCTCAAACGCGGCATGCAATGCGGCATAAATCTGCGGGTCGTTGGGGTTGCCCTCATTTTTGGTGAACTGCTTGTAGGCATTGGTAGCCAAGCGCGCAGCCGTTTCCCGCAGGGGTGCTTCAAAGGATCGCGCCGCCCACTGCAAGGCTTCAAGTTGTGCACTGCGGGTGTTTGCACTGTCCCGCAGGAGATTGGCTTTTTCAGTGGCCAGTTTTTGTTCTTTCAGGCTCCCGTTGAGCGAATCCCTTTTGCTTTCAAGCGCCTGATTGATTTTCGCGAGTTCCTTGCGATTTTGTTCAATTGCGAAGTTTCGATCCTTGAGAATCCGGCTGCTTTTCTGGGCATCCAACAACAAAAGATTTCGGATAGAATCCAGTGCCTCAATCGAATCCGCATTCATTCGTAGCGAATCATTGCGCTGGGTAATCGTCTTGATCGCGAGATTCAGCAGTTCCTGCTTCTCCTTCAGTGCCTCCCAACTCTGCTCGGCATAGCTCAAGTTTGTCTTGGCATCTTGGAGGTTTTTGTCGGCCTCCCAGGTCTTTTTCAAGGACCATATCGAAGATAAAATCGTGATCACCAACAAGAAACTCATCAGCAAGATTGCGCGGCGTTGCCGTCTGACCGTATGCTTTCGTTCTTCGGATTGACGTTCCAGCAAAATGACCGCCGCCTTGTCTTCCTCTTCTTTTTTCCAAGCGGCCAAGCTGTCGTCGAGGAATTTCATCGAGGCTGTGAAGTTGCCATCGTAGCGCGAGGCCCAAGCAGCGCCCGGGTTGGCCGATTCCCGCCACTTGAGGGCGATGCCCAATTCGGGTTGGCGCCAGAGATTGACTTTGCCCGCTTGATAATCCGAGGCGGCTTTGGAAAGGCGCTGATATTCCTCTGCGGAGCGGAATTCTTCGCGCACCCAGTCGCCCAAGCGCGCCCACAAGCGCATGAAGCTCTCATGCGAGATGTCCAAAATCGAATCCGCGGCCAAAGGCACGTCCACAGGAGGCATCAGAAAACTGCAACCCGGCGCGCGAAACGCCTCGACCACTTGAATGACTTTTTCCTGCGTCACACCGGCGGTCGCAAAAACTTCTGATAGCCGTGTCGGACGCCGTATTCCCTTTCCTACGGTTTCAGTTTCGGTGAGCCGCTTGAAAACAGCCTCCACGACCAAACCTAGGCCTTGGGCCTCCAAATTGGCGTAAATTTCCTCTGCATGCTGATTGAGTGCATTTTGCAAGCCGCCAATCGCTTCATAATCGGCGACACAGACTTCCTCGCCCGGCTTGTGATGGTTCCAGGTGCGCATGAGCGCATGCTGCAAAATCGGCAATTGATCGGGGTTGTCGCCGATGTCATTCAGCAAACGGATCACCAAATCAGGTGCGATTTCCTCCTGAAAAACTGCGGCAGGTCCGGCGATGGCTTCGCGCATCTGCGCACGTGTCAGGCGCGGAACCAAATATTGGCCGGCGTTGATGGCTTCCGGCAAATCCCTGAAGCGCGGACATTCGCCCAAAAAGTCGCTCCGCATCGTGATGACCACGTACACGGGCAAATTGGGATCGCTGCTCGCTTCCAATAACAAGCGAATGAAAGCCTTGGCTTCATTGAGCCGCTCCACATCCTGACTGCCTTCGTTGAACCGGAAAATCTCCTCAAACTGATCAACGACCACAAGGAGGTTTTCATTTGGCAACAAAATAGGTCCCAGTGCCGCCTCTTTCAGGCCGAAACTGCTGGATATCAGCATGGTTTCCAGCATCATCCTTGCGGGAATCATCTGGTACCCAGGATCCTCCGGATTGGAGACGAGCTCGGCCAAGGCGTTGGCCAAGTAGGCAATCGGACGCTCTCCAGGCCTGATCACGGCCATTTTCCAATGCGAACGGGCACCTGCCATCAATCCGTTTTCCAATGCCGGCAACAAACCTGCGCGTACCAACGAACTTTTCCCGCTGCCTGAGGAACCCAAAACGGCCAGAAAATGGTTTTGGCGCAGGCGTTCGATCAGAGAATCCGTTTGGCCTTCACGGCCAAAAAAGATCAGGTTTTCACGGCGCAAAAACGGCCGCAACCCTGGAAAGGGATGGTCAACGGTTTTTCTTCTGCGGCTGCGTGGTTCTGCCATGGCTTATTGGATCGTTTGAATGAATTGATCCAAGGCTGCGGTGGCAATACTGTCAAAACCTTCGACAGTTGCGACATCAGGTTCCAGTAAACCATCTTGAAAATCAAGTGACCAATCTTCCTTGGCACTTGTTTTTGTGCCGCCGAGGTAGATGAGATGTTTACTGGCAAATTTTTGCGTGCGTCCAAAACCGGGAGCTTTTCGAATTTCTCCGAGGCAAGATTCGACCCAAGCCTGACTGCTGCCGCCCCAAAAGATCAGGACCGCATCACATTCCTGCAACCGTTGCCGCTGAATTTCACGCAAGGAAGCGGCGTCGCCATCAAACACCGGCAAAAGAATCTTCAGCGGCTGCCCGCCGACAATTTTGTCACGGAGCGCTTTGCGCAATTCACGCACGGCATCCTTGTCTGATTCGTCGTGCCAGATATAGAGCTTCTTTTCATCCGGCGATGCCGATGGATCCTCCGCCTGCGGTTTGGGTTTTGGCTTGATCATTTCCAAGACAATCCCTTTCATATTTTCCACCGTATCCTCAAGAAAATCAGCACCTTCCAAGGCAGTGCGATCTGTGCGCAGGCAATCGACAAAGGTGAATTGCTGCCCTGTGAGTTCGCCGATGTTTTTGGGGAGCCAAATCAGGCGTTTGAGGCCGCGCTTGCGGCTTTCTTCGGCTGCCCATTGGTTTTGAAGCTCTGTGACGGAACGGGTTTCGCCCTCCAAAACAGTCCCGTAGCGCGCACCGATGAGGTGAATGGCAAGGTCTGCCTTTTCCAAATCGGCCTTTACTGCCTGCTTGAAGGCTTCGACATCCTCCAAAGCAGTTTGCTCTTCGGGAAGAATCTTGCAGTTGCGTCGGGTCAACTCGGCGACAAGGTCTTCTCTGACTTCACGTTGATCGCGCGTGGTGAAGGGTAAAAAAACCGTGAGACCCGGCGCAATGGGCTCAGCAGGTTTTGCATTTGTCGAATTGCCCGTTCCTTCCTCCCCATTTCCTTCCGTGGCCGCATTTTCATCGTCATCGTCCTTGCCAAAACCCTCCAATTCGATTTGTTTGAGGAGACGTGCCATGGCGACGGCCACATCATACACCTTGCGGATAAAACGTTGCTTTTCGGTCTCACCAAAGCTTGGATCAATGGGTGCGATCACACGTGTTTCAGCGTCCAATTCGAAGAAATCGAAACCCGTGACGACCGTCAACGTGGGCGGCAATGCCTTCCGGTCGACCGGCAACTTATTGATTTTAAATATTCTGTAGTCATTGTTGATTTCCAAGCCGCCTTGTCCATCGGCAGCCGTCACGAATGTTTGCAATTCCTTTGCACACCATTCGGAGGAAAGATAGGGCTCGGAAAGCACCGCCAACAAAATCGCCGAATTGGAAACGACTTGGTGCAATTCGTCAGAAAAGACCTTGTTTCCAGCCATTTGGTTCTTGTCACGCCAAACTTTGGGCTGTCGCGGCATGACCTGTTTGAGCCAAAACTCGAGTCCTTCCTGAAATCCCGACACCCAACCTTCCGACTTTGACATCGGAGGCGGCTGATTGTCGCGCCAGGTATAACTGATCATGATATCGTGCTCAAAAGCCATATTCTCCAACCTTCCCTGTTGCCTACTGAATGGATTGAACAAATTGAATGAGCTTCGAATGCGGCACCTCATGAATGCCTTCAACGACGGTAATGCCATCCGATATCAAACCATCCTCAAAATCAAGCAGATAATCTGCCTTGGTGTTGGTTCCTTTGCCCGCGACATAGACCAAATGATCGGCCTTGAAGGGAGCGTTCCTTTCATTGCTGATCACCGATCTTAGCTCATCGAGGGTAGATTGCAGCCAAGTTTCGCCTCCATTGCCCCAAAAGACGATTACCGCATCGCATTGCAGCAGGCGCTGTTTGTTGATTTCGGCAACGGTTGCTGCGTCTCCTTCAAAAACCGGCAATGTCAATGTCACCGATTGAGCAGCCAACGGCATCGTTTTGAAGCCCTTGCGCAGCTCTCTGACGGCATCTTTGTCTTCCTCGGTATGGAGAATGAAGATTTTGCGTTCGAGATTGGATTCCGTCGTGGAAACGGCTGGGGGCGCCTCGGTGACGGGCAAAGTGACGGGTTGATGAACGCGCTCGCCAGCATTTGTCCCATTTTCAGGAAGGCTAGAACCTGGCTTTAAGCCTTTGGATTCCAGATCCTTGAGCAATTGTGCCAATGCGACCGCAACATCATAGACCTTGCGGATGAACATTTCCTTTTTGGCATCACCAAAACTCGGATCAATCGGCGCAGTGACGCGGGAATCAGGATCCTGCTCAAAAAAGTCAAAGCCGGTCACGACCGACAACCTTTGCGGAATCGAATTGCGATTGACCGGAAACTTGTTGATTTTGAAGATGCGGTAGTTGTTGTCAACTTGGAGTCCGCCTTGGGTTTCGGCCGCTTTGACAAAATTGTCCAGTTCACGGGCACACCATTCGGAGGAAAGGTAGGGCTCCGAAATCACGGTGAGCAGGATGGCACAGTCTGCGACCACCTGATCCAGTTCTTCGGCAAAGATCTTGTTGCCAGGCATTTGGTTTTTGTCGCGCCACACTTTGACCGGCCTTGCAAGCAATTGTTTCAGCCAATATTCCAAGGCACTTTGAAATGCGGAGACCCAGCCTTCCTGTTTGGTCATAGGGGGTGGTTGATTGTCACGCCAAGCATAGCTGATCATGACATCATTTTCAAACCTCATCGTGTCTTTCCAATCGTTTAGGTGCGAATCTTTTCAATACCCACGACCGATATTTGAAACGGCCGAAGGCAGGCTCATTCCACCACCTTTTGAGAGTTTTGAATTGAGCGCGGCCTCAAATTAGCAAATTTTCTCAAATTTGCACGATGGAAACAGAATCTCGTAGCACACCTACGGTAGTCTATGAAGACAATCACTTGATTGCCATCGTCAAGCCATTTGGAATGCCTTCTCAGTCCGACGACAGTGGCGATCTTGCGGCAAATGAATGGGTGATGGCTTACATCCGTGAAAAGTATCAGAAGCCCGGAAATGTCTATGTCGGATTGCTGCACCGCCTCGACCGGCCTGCCGGAGGTTTGATGTTGATGGCAAAAACGTCGAAAGCTGCTGAACGCCTTTCTGAAATGTTTCAAAAGCGCCAAATAGAGAAACGTTATCTCGTCGGGACCATCGCCGTGCCCAAAGCGCGCGAAGGGCGTTTGGAGGGTTTTGTCGGCCCGGTGCCTGGGCAGGCCCATATCATGCGTGCCTATGACGAGGCGGGGCCTGAGCGCAAACCGGCTGCATTAAAATACGTGGTACTTGCTGAACATCAAGGTCGTGCCTTGCTTGAAGTGGAGTTGGAAACCGGCCGTAAGCATCAGATTCGGGTGCAATTGGCTAAAATCGGTTGTGGCGTAATGGGTGATGGGCGCTACAATCGCACGGCCTTTCTCGCAGATCAATCGATCGCCCTCTTTTCCTGGAAAATCAGCTTTGATCATCCTGTACGCAAGGGCGAACGCATCCAATTGGTTGCACCGTTGCCGTCGGGGGATTTGCCGTTTGGCGAATTGACGAAAGGCTTGAAAGGGAATTGAATCAACTGAATCCGCGCTCCTTTTCGTTGAAAATTGATTCGGCAACGTCAATGCAAACCAGAAGCGAAGTTGAAACGGGATACCTATAAACAGGAGAGCACCCCGGGCGGGGCGCTCTCCCAAAAACCAACTTAACCAACTAAAATCAGAACTCTTATTCCAAAAACGAACACCAACTATCTAAATCACAATTCTATTTCACCTTTGGGTGCAACACCCTCAATTCTCTCAAAATCCTTTAGAAATTTCAAACTTTCAAGTTTTAGGATCAAGATAAATTTGACGAAAGTCAGTTTTTATCGTTGCCAACACACCTTTTGAGCTGGCAAACTTCCCTTCTCAAAGCAAGGTCAGCACACCCAAAAGCTCGCTGCGGTACGATTTTCCAATGGGGAGCGGTGTGCCGTTGACAACGACATGACTCTCTTCTATGCTCTCAATGGCATTGGTTTTCACGATGAATGAGCGATGAATGCGCTGATAGCCTTTGCAGGTCAACGCCTCAGCAATACTCTTCAAAGTGGTATGCACCACAAATTTCTCCTTTATCGTTTGGAGCTGCACGTAGTTTTCCATTGCCTCCACCCACAGCAGGTCGGCAATCAAAATCCTAACATAGCGCCCGCTGCTTCTTACGTAGATGGATTGCGTCTGACTGTTGCAAATGGGTCCTTCCGCGATTTGGGCGGAGGTTGCCATGTGTTCCGGCGTGATCGCCGGCAGGTTGCCTTCAGGATTTGCTGGACAATTGATCGACATCACCGCTCCGACCACAGCACCTACTTCATCACGGATGCGGCCCACGGTGAAGGATACCAAATGCCCTCCACTCGGCAAAACAGCCTTGGAATAGCCTTCGTCGGAAGATATTTTTAGCCCAAGGCTTAAAACCTGCGCGATGGGCAAATCCACCATCTGATTGGTACGTGAATCAACCACGGAGATCAAGGCGGTCAGTGGTTGACCGATCACGGTGCTGGAATTGACCCCTAACAAGCGCGCAGCCTTCTCATTGATCATGATGATATGACCCACATCATCGGTCACGAGCATCGCATGGCCAAATCCGCCAATGACGGCCCCGATCCATTCCGGTGGCAAGGAAAATTTCGACTTGGATTCTGTGGTCATTTTATCTGGTTTGGTTTCCATCTCTTTCAATCTCTTTGGCAAATTTACGGGTGGCTGAGTCAAAAGGATTCGTGCTTTCGACTGAATTGGAGCCTCACACGATGAACGCAACGATTCCAACGTCCAAAATAGTATCCCCAACCGCTGGGTAGATTCGTTTCTTCCGTTCTCCGATATTCGAATCCAAATCCCGGATCAAATTTCTGCGCCAAATCATATTGAATGTTACATAAATCACATTTTTATTCGATCACGGACTTACGTTAACTTTGAGCTTCGACGCTTTGGTCGCCCATTTTTGAATGCCGATTCTCTGAACCGTGAAAAAAGTCATCAGTAAATTACTCAGCTATTTTTTGCAGGGAGTCATTACAGTTGTCCCATTGATGGCTGTGGTCCTCACTGGCAAATACCTGTACGACCTTCTCAGGCAATACAGTTTTTTCCCGAATGAATGGCTGACGCTGCTGTTTATCCTGTTGGTTGTGTTTGTGGTGGGCGTCATGGCACAAACGATCGTGCTCAAACCGCTCTTCATGATTTTTGAGGAAGTCCTATCGCGCACTCCAGGTTTGAAGTTTGTTTACAGCTCGATCAAGGATTTGATGGAAGCGTTCATGGGCGAAAAAAAGCGCTTCAACAAGCCTGTGTTGGTACAAATCAGCGGCGACGCAGAATTGCAAAGGTTTGGATTCGTCACGGATGAAGGTCTGGAAAAACTTGGAATGGGATTCGAAGGAAAGGTTGCCGTGTATATTCCGTTTTCCTACAGCGTTTCTGGTCAACTGTTTATTGTTCCCTCACGCCTGCTCACTCCCCTCCCCGACGTCGATGCTGCCGAATTGATGAAATATGTTTTGAGCGGCGGCGTGACCGATTTGGAGGATGTCTTGGACCAAAAACACCCTTGGTTCAAACAGCGCGAGAAAAAAGAAAATGAACCCGACGAATCGAAGGATTAACCTTTGGGTTCTCCTCCAACATCCGTCAACCGGCTGATTTTCTGAAAACTAATTGCGGATGACCGATGATTTTCCCTTCGTACAACGTGGAAAGGTCATCCAATGCCGTTGATTTTTTCCTCCTTGCCGGACGAATTGCGCTAAAAACCACGAGGGCCAATCTTGCGATCAGCCCTCGTGCAATCATTCTTAGATCATCGGCAAGCCGATTAGTTCATCAAAACAAGCTTCATCGTCGTCACCGTGCCGTTGGCGCTGGTGAGTTTGGCGAAGTAGATGCCGTTGGCAGCGCCATCAGCTTTGAAATCGGCTTCGTAGGTTTTGCCGCCATTGACAGCACCTTCGAAGATCGATCCCATGTTGCGGCCGTCCATTGCAAAAACAGTCAACGTTACGTTGTCATCCGCAGGAACGGTGAAACGCAAAGTTGTGCTGGACTGGAATGGGTTGGGGAATGCAGTCATTTCGATTGCATCGACTGCAGCAGCAGGTTCTGCACCGGCGGACTTATTGTTAGGTCCACAAGGTACGTTGCTTCCGCAGGCACCCAGGTGGTCACCATGTGACAAGTGATTCAGGACAGCATTTGGAGAGACGCACAAAGTCTGGGCATTTCCAGGAGGATTGTGGCAGATTTCGATTTTCTGCAAGTTGTTTCCGCAACGCACGTCGATCACGCAGACACGCACCACGCAGCTTGCAGTACAACCGTTTGCGTCGGTAACAGTCACGGTGTAATCCGTGCTGACACTTGGGCAAACGGTCTGCGAAGCAGTTGTTGCGCCATTGCTCCAGAGGATGCTATAAGGGCCACAACCGCCACCGATACCGGAAGCCGAAATCGTTGCGCAGGCATTCGAAGACCATCCATAATACACGGTGGTGTTGCCGGAGCAGCTCACAGTAACAGGGGCAGGCTGGGTCAATTCGCCCGGTTGCAAAGGCTTGGCAGCCATTGGCATCGGTCACGGTAACGCTGTACATGCCAGCCGACAAGCCGTTGATGGTGCCGCCGATTCCGCCGGTGCTCCAAGCATAAGAATAAGGTGCACAGCCACCGTTTACTACGGAGCTCAAGCTACCGTCAGATGCGCCGTTGCAGCTGATGCCGTATCCGCAAGCGTAGACGCTGCTGTTCAGGCTGGCGGTCAACAAGGCAGGCTCGGTCAACGTAATTGTTGCAGATGTGCTGCAACCGTTCTGATCGACAGCGGTGACGCTGTAGGTTCCCGCGGTCAAGCCGCTCAGGTCTTCGGTGGTTGCACCATTGCTCCAAGAGAATGCATAGTTGCCGGAACCGCCGGTGACGGTGAGGTTGATCGAACCGTCAGAAGCCCCGTTGCAGCTCACATTGGTGCCGCAAGCGAAGGTTGCTGCGCTGATGGTATTGGCCATCGGAGCAGGCTCGGTCAAGGTGATCGAGGCGCCGAAGGTACAGCCATTGGCGTCAGTGACGACCACAGAATAGTTGCCGGCAGTCAAACCGGTGATCATCTGCGATGAACCGCCGTTGCTCCAAGCGTAGCTGTAAGGTGCTGTTCCACCGCTGATGTTGGCAAAAATGGAACCGTCAGCAGCGCCGTTGCAGCTCACGTTCACACCACCGACATAGGTTTGA
Source organism: Bacteroidota bacterium (assembly GCA_016718825.1). Taxonomy (NCBI): domain Bacteria; kingdom Pseudomonadati; phylum Bacteroidota; species Bacteroidota bacterium. Next base: position 201,016 of record JADKCL010000010.1, read on the forward strand.
GCAGCAAGGCTGCCGCCCAATGCGGTTGGCTCATTGACAGTGACAGCAGCCGAATATGTGCAGCCGAATCCGTCGGTAACGACCACGGAGTAGTTGCCAGCCGTCAAGCCGGAGATGGTTGCGGTGTTGCCACCGTTGCTCCAGTTGTAGCTGTAGCTACCGGATCCGCCAGAAACAGAGACAGATGCACTACCATTGTTGCCGCTGAAGCAGGAAACATCGGTCGAGGATGCACTTCCCGAGAGGGGTGCGCTCATGCTCATGTTGATCGTACCGGTTCCTTGGGCACCGTTGTAGCCGGCTGCGCGCAGGTAGTAGGTTTGACCAGCCACGACCGTGGCAGAGATCGACGACTGCAATCCGCAGAAGTCATCGTTACAAGCAATTTCGCCAGCACCGCAGCTGCTCCAGAGAGACAAGTGGGTGTCAAAGCCGGAACCGCAAGTGTTGAATGTGACTTGACCACAAGAAGGGGCAGTCCATGAGAACCAGACGTCATTGAAGTCACCAAAAGTACATGAGCTGATGTCAGTACCGGAGGCAGAAACCGTGGTAAATGCCTGGCTGTTGCCAGTGAAAACGGTTGCATTCGCGCAATTATCGTTGGCAGGAGGAGGTGGTGGGCAGCCGATGGACCATGTTTGGCTCATCGTAGCGGTGTTGCCGATGAAGTTTTCCTTGTCTACCAAGATGTAGTAGGTCGTACCACCGGTAAGGGTGAAGGTGACCGAAGTACCGGAACCCGTGATATCATCGATGCATGTCCAACCGGTTGGGCCGCAACCTGCACCAGCTGATTTGTAGTAGTAGTCAAAGTAGTCGGATCCTGTTGAGCCCAAAACATTGATGGTGTAGGAACCGGTCGCTGGTGCAGTGAAGCTGTAAACCTGCTCTTGACCTGGGGTCGAGAAGCAGCCACCAGGGTTGAAGGCCGATACCGTGCCATTCAATGTGGTGGTGGTGGAAGAGCCGCAGCTGACTGCAGAGATATTGGTACATGGATCGGGAGCAGGGCAGCTCAAGGAGAATGTCACAGACGATGCGGTCTGGTCTTCATCATCCCACATAATGTAATAAGGTGTACCTGCGGTCAAAGAGAAGGTCACGCTAGAGCCGGTACCGATGAAATCATCGATGTAGGTCCAACCTGTCGAGTTGCAGCCGGAGCTTTGTGCCTTGAAGAAGAAGTCAATGTAGCTACCGGAGATGGCAGATACATCAATGGTGTACAAGCCGGAGTTGGCTGGCGTAAACTTGAAGACTTTTTCTTGGCCGGGAACCCCAAAAGGACCGCCGTAAGTGTCCCATGCACCTTGACCCGACGCATTGCTGCTGGATGTAGCAACACCGCAAGCACTGATCGTAGGCGTGCTGGCACAAGGATCATACGATGGAAGCGTAGGGCATGTGATGTTGAAGGTCACCGACGTAGCGGTGGTGTTTTCGTCATCGATCATGATGTAATAGGTGGTGCCGGCAGTCAAGTTGAAATTGACAGAAGGCCCCGCGCCTATAAAGTCATCGATATAGGTCCAGCCGGTAGCGTTGCAACCTACAGACTGCGCCTTGTAGAAGAAATCGACAAAGCCGCCACCCGACATCGAAACAACGTTGATCACGTGGTTACCGGAAACGGTAGGAGTAAACTTGTAGAGGACCTCTTGGCCAGGAACACCGAAAGGACCGCCGTAGCCGTCCCATGCGCCGTTGCCGTTGCCGTTATTTGCCACAACGGTCATACCGCAGGTAAATGTTGGCTGCGAAGCACAAGGGTCATAGGCGGGGGCAGCAACGCCGCAAGAGACGCTTCTCGTGCGGGACGTTGTGTTGGATCCGCATCCTGAATTGGTATGCGTATAGAAACGCACAGTCCCTGTTACGGTCGAAACCCAGGTCAAGCCCAGAATACCGCCGATGCCAGAAGTGAATGCCGAGGTTCCGGCGGAATTTCCAATCGTGATAAAATCGGTCGTAATGGAGCTTCTGAAAGTATAGGTATTACCCGCAATTACACTCACGTTGGAGTATTCACCGGCGTAACCAATTGTCGTAATAGACCCGAAACTGCCGTTACATGTCGGGGAGTACGTGCCAGAAGGCCACAATCCATTTGGCGCAGAAAGGCACTGCGCGAGTACTGTTGTACTCATCATGCAAGCCATCAGCAGCATGAATCCAGCGCGCAACAGCCATGACTGACGCATTGTATGTGTTTTTTCCATGATATTCTGTGCTGATTATTGATTGGAAGTTGATTTGACAGCCTGGTAGCGATCAGGATGAGCGAGCATGTCTGCTTTGCGGGCTGGACTCAAAGCGTCCTGCTGCTGCTTTGTCAGCGTTGCGCGATCCAACTCGGTCGGTTGATTGGACAAATTTTCAACCCGATTAGGATCGTTTGCCGGACGTACCGGATTGATATTTTCCACACGGTTGGGGTCATTGGCAGGACGCTGAGGATTTACCTGCGAAACCGTGTTCACTGGGCGAGCCTCCTTTTTGGCGGTCACTTCGCCAGTCATTTTCGCATACTCCGCTGGATGCGACTTGATCCATTCGGCTTTGGACTTGTCGTCCTTAAACGGCAGTTGGTTGGACGCACTGTTTTGCGCCCTCATCATGCCGAATGACATCAGGATCGCAAAGCACCCAATTGTCAATCTTGCTGTTGATTTCAATTTCATAAAGTCTTGATATTGAATAGTTGATGAACAAAATGCCCGATACCCATTTGGGTCGGGGCTAGCCAAAAGAACGCCATGCCGGTTCTCAGAACCCGCGGTATCTTTTTGAAATCCCAATTCGTTTTATGTCAGTCGATTGATCTCATCACGACTACGATATGGATCTCCTATATTCTCCTGCCTAAAAATTCACCGTTTTTGCCAAAATCACCTCCTCAATCAAAGCCTTTTGGTCAAAATCTTACATCAAACAACGAAATAAAATTTTAATGCACAAATAAATTTTCGTGAACTGTCACTGCAAAAAGATGAAAAAAGCTCGGCAGCTTCCCTTCCAAGCCTCGGAAAATATAGAAATACAGCCCTAAAAGCCAGATTTTCCGCAGTCATCCGTTCGTCGTCGCACAACGAAAAAAATGCACCTTACCCTAAATACTTACATCCTGTTGAATGTCATTACGTATTTTAATCTCCCGTCTATTCGAGGAGCATAAAGCAGGACTTACACGTTATGCGCGCAACAACGGAGAATCACGAAGCGATCGACGAGGCTGGAGCCTTTCGCAAAAAGGTGGGTGATGTGATTGAGATTTGTTGGATCGGGGCCTGCGCCGGGAATCCTCAAAACAGCTTTGACCTGCTTTGGGATTCGCCTTGATCTTGTCGCATGGTCGTATGCAACAGGATAACAATACACATTCCTAAGATTCCGAAAAAGGCAATGCCCATGCCAGTGGTTTGCGGGTTGTTTCCGTTGATATTGGTCATCGATGGTTGAATGAGCACCGTGACAGAGGCAAAAACGATCAATCCCAATGCGGTACCGATCGCGAAAAGGCGCTTCTTCAGGAAAACCGCCACGATGCCTAACAATGTTGCTATACCCAACACAATCCAAATCCAAGCCGCACGTTCAAATTCGGCGGATGGCGGAATGTCGGACCGTGCCCCTTCCACGAAAAAACGTGTAACGAGGTCGCCACGCATGGCGTCGATCTTGGTGACCCAACCAAAATTGATCTTGGCCATCAACATTGCTCCCAAGACCAATGAGGCTAGAAATACGGTGGCCACTACCTGAAATGCCTGTCTCATCGTGTCAAAATGATCTTTTCCGAGCGGAAATTCTCGCCGGCTTTCACTTTCAAAATGTAAATACCATTGGCGACATTGCTGCCCGGGTGCCAAGGCAGTGTATATTTCCCAGGGTTCAATTTGCCGGAAAAAACCGTTTCAACGCATTCGCCGGTAGAACTGAAAACCTGCACCAACACGTCCTCCCCTGAAGAGAGCTCCAAGGGAATATTGGTCACCGAAGTCATTGGATTGGGCCAGCATTGTCCTTGGGTCGGGGTGGATTCTTGTAAATTCACAGGGGCATTGGGATCCCAATTGAGGATGAACAACTTGCCTTCGAAGTTGCTCGCGTAGATATAACCATTTGCTGTCCAGGGAAATGCAGCCCACGTCCCATAGAAATTGGCAACTTCATTCTGCGGATAGGTATCGTAGGCGGCAATCTCGACAAGGTTGTCGGGATCGCTCCAATCGACGATCGTGACGCCGGAGGTATAATGGGAGAAAACGAGCAAATTGCCCATCACATATACATTGTGTGCGAGGTTGTTGTTGCCAAGGTACTGCCCACGCAGGAAAATATTGTTAAGGTCATGGGCATCCCAGACTTTGACGGTCTTGTTGGGCGTTTCTTCGGTGGTGAAAAAGAACTTGCCATCGTCGCTGGGGAAAATCCCGTGACAATAGCCAAAGCTTGGATCCGTAATGCGGCCGATGCGAATCGGATTGCCTTTGTCGGCACAGTTCCAAATGGAAAATGCTGGCGTATAACCCTCAGCAACCCAAACCGTATCGTTGCGCGCGGTCATGTCGTGGGTATTGGGTACCGAAATAAAGCCCTCTTTGAATGGATGATCCCGGTCGCTGATGTTAAAGATTTCAATCCCTTGCTGACCGAGGATTTCATCTGCTTCCATATAAAGGTAGTCCCTGCCTGGATCGACATCCAATTCGTGGCAGCGCAGCATGGTTCCCCCAATGTCGTCGGCCCCTACAAAATGCACACTGTCAGGCAGGAATTGCATGTCAATGGTTGCCAATCCATTTCGCTTGCCGACCATTTCGCCCACGACATAACAATGATGGCCCTTGGTTACAATGGCGCGGTGAAAATAACCATCGCCCATGCTTGCCAATTGAATGGTATCCAGCACCAAACCGTCACTCGCACGCACAAAAGCCACATGGTCTGAATTCCCGACCACTGCGTAGTCAACGCCCAATGAATCGGTATAACCCCAACAATCGGAGGTGCCGACATCTCCCAGGGAATTGGTGACAAAAGGAAAATTCACAACCTGATGCAATGTCAATGCCTGTGCATGAACCCCGGAAAAAAGCAGCAAGAAACCAATCAGCGAAACAAAAATTCTCATTCAATGGAGGATTTGGAAGCTGAAAGTTACGAAAAAAAGCGGATCGGGGTCGGATGCATTCTAAAAACAGACAGTCAGTAACCGGCCTTAACATTCGGTTAGGTCATGTTTTTAGTCCCGCCCATTGCCGTCAATGTGAATAAGAATTCACCTTAAAATACGGAAACTAAGTGCTAAATTGCCTTGTTTCTGATGTAGGTAATATGGTTCGTAGCAAAGTTTTATGGCTATTTGGAGTCCTGATGGTCTCTGGGTTCGGGGGTCTGTTTGGACAGATTCCAACCAATTGTTTTGAGATCGAAAGCATTTTGGTAGACGCTTGCGGGGTTGGAACACAAGAAGGACTGAACGAAATGGTCATCTTTCAAGTGGGGCCGACGGCACTCAACACCGCCAATTTATCCGTTGTTTGGCCCAATGGCACCAATCCTTGGACGGGCATTTGCCAGAATGCAGGTACTGCAGCCAAGGTCCTTGCCATCAACAATACCATCACGGGGTGCGGACGACTGATCGAACCCACGGGCGGCGTTTTGCCTGCCGGGAAAAGGGTTTTGCTTCTTGCCAGCGTCAGCGTAGATCAAACCTTGCACAGCTTTGTCAACCTCAACGATACCTTGATTGCCATTTTCCATTGCGCCAACAATACAGCGGGCAACTTTGCCAACGTCGGTGCGGGAATCCGGACCCTGACCATGAACTTCTCCCTTCCATTGGGTTGCACAGATGCAGTTTCCTACGACCGCGCCTTGCTCCCGGGCGGCAATGGTGCCACCGTCAACTATTGCTGGAACGGCAACGCCAGCTACGTCAACAACGGTTGCACAGCACCATTTGTCGTGATTGGAACAAATGCCGGGGCGCCACAAACAGTTTGCGCCGGTTCGACAGTAGCCTTGAATGGCACAGCCTCTTCCTGTAACCACCGCCTGCAATGGAGCGGTGGCACCGGCACGTTCAGCAACCCGAATTCAACCACGACAACCTATACGCCGGGACCTGGCGAGACGGGAACAGTCACGCTCAACCTCTCCCAATTCACGTCCTGCGATACCGCATTTAGCAGCGTGGCCATCACCTTCACGAATCCGCCCACCTACAGCCTTGGGCCTGACACTGCGTTTTGTGGCAGTTTCAGCTACCCGCTCGGCCCCGGAATCGCCGGCCAAACCTATGCCTGGAGCACGGGTGCTACGACACAAAACATCACCACGACAACACCCGGCACTTATGCCTTGACGCTCACGACGCCTGCCGGCTGCGTGGTTTCGGATACCGTCACCATCGGAGTCTCCACGATCAACGGTCTGGGATTGCCCGCCGACGATACCATTTGTACCACGGGAAACTTCTTCCTTTTCCCCTCCGTTGTAGGTTCAAACTACGTTTGGAGCAACGGCGCGACCTCGAATGCCATCAACATCAGCAGTCCCGGGATTTATTCCTTGACCCTCACCAGTCCAACGGGATGCGTCGGATTTGACAGCTTTCAATTGTACAATTACCCCGCGGTGATCGCGAATCTTGGCAATGATACCACGCTCTGCCCCGGCAACGCGCTGGTTTTGGATGCCGATCCGCTTGGGAACTCACCCGGCGCTTCGTTTGACTGGTCGACCGGGGCCACGACGCAAACGATTACGGTCTCCACGGCCGGCACCTATGCCGTGACCGTCACAAGTACTGAATTCTGCGTCGCCATCGATACCATTCAGGTGAATGTCAATTCCAATATCGCCATTCCGCTCGGCCCCGATACCACCATTTGTGCCGGAGCCTCCCTCCTGCTCGATGCCGGCGGTTCAGGACAATCCTATATTTGGTCCACAGGCGCTACTTCGCAGACCATCACTGCCAATACATCCGGCAGTTATGCGGTCACGGTGACCTTTGGCTTGAACTGCGCCGGTGCAGATACGATTAACTTGGTTGTCGTTCCCAATCCGACGGTGAATCTGGGAAATGATACGCTCTTTTGTTCGAATCTCGGCTTGACCTTGGACGCAGGCCCGGGGAATACTTATGCTTGGAGTACCGGCGCAACCTCCCAAACGATCAGTTTGAGCGCAGGCGGCACGTATTCGGTAACGGTCACCAATGCCGGCAACTGCAGCGCAGTCGATACCATTGTCGTAGCGAATGGCGTTGTCCCTCAGGTCAATCTCGGTCCCAACGTGCAGCTTTGCCCGGGTCAAAGCATCACCTTGGATGCTGGAACGCAAGCGACGACGTACTTGTGGAGCACCGGAGCCACATCCCAAACCATTGCCGTGAGTACATCCGGAACCTATTGGGCTGTCGTGACCACGGATTGCGGGACAGACTCTTCTGCCGTCACCATCAATGTATTGCCTGTGGCTTCAGTTGATGCAGGTCCCGACGACACGCTGTGCGCGGGTGCTTCGCTACCATTATCCGGAGCGGTGGCCACCGCGGGCACATTGCAATGGTCCTCCGCGAGCGGCAGCTTTGACAATTCATCGCTCCTCAATCCTGTCTATCAAGCCGATTCGAATGCAGGCGGACCCGTGCAACTGATCCTCACCCTTACCGACAGTTGCGGGACCTATTCCGATACCTTGACTTTGGAAATCATTCCGCGATTGTCAATGACGTTTTTCCTGCCGGATTCTGTTTGCTACAACACGCAGATTCAAATCAGCTATGTCGGCAATGCAGATTCTGTGCATTGGCAAGGTCCCGGAATTTTTAACACATTCAACAGCAATCCGACGGTGTATGACCCCAATGGTGGCCAATCCGGAACGATTAACCTGACGGCAACGGCCTTTGGCCAATGCGGAACCGAGGTTTTTCCCTTGAGCTATTATTCAGAGGATACCGTGATTGCCGACTTTGGATGGACGCCCGCATTGGTTTATCCTGGCACTTATGTGCAGTTTACCAATGGCACCACGCCCATCAACCTTCCTGTCCATTGGCATTTTGGGGATAGCTTTTACTCCGTGGAAGCCGATCCAATGCACCGATTTTATACCGAGGGCACCTACCAAGTCGAATTGATCGCTTACGGGGCCAATGGCTGCAATGATACCACCGTGATTCCGTTGATCGTTTCGCCCGTCGATACCCTCATTCCCAATGTCTTTTCGCCGAATGGAGATGGCATCAACGATTATTTCGACATCTTTAATCAGCATGAACCACCCACCGAAAGATTCAGCCTTGGAATTTTTGACCGTTGGGGACACCAAGTGTTTTCCACGCAAAATCCGATGGACCGCTGGGACGGCACGGTTGGAGGAGGCGGCAGCCCGGTTCCGGATGGTGTCTATTATTATGTGATCGAAATGAAATTCCTCAAAGGAAAGGTGATCAACTATGCCGGTCCGGTGACCGTTTTGCGCTAGCTTCCCTCCGAAATTCCTTCACAATCCGTTTGAACCAAATTCGATGGAATTGGGTTAGATTTGAATTGTATCTTCAAATTCAAACGCTGCTTTGGGAACAAGGATGAAAACCATAACGCTTCTCACGCTGCTGATGGTGGGTTTGCTTGCAAAAGCGCAACCTCCGCAGCCAGAAAACTACAAACTGCTCTGGGAAATCACAGGCGGCAATTCGGCCCAACCCTCCTATCTTTTCGGGACCATGCACGTCACCGACAGCAGGGTATTTGGCATGCCGGACTCCGTCTTGATCGCGATCCAAAACAGCCCCGGTTTTGCCCTGGAAATTGATTTTGATGCTGCGGGTTATCAGATGTTGGAATACATGTATTCGCAGCATGGGAGCGACATCTTTGACGAATCCCATTGGTCAAGCAAAGCCAAAGCCTGGGACGGAGATGCTCCCAAGGCTGATCCCGCCGAACTTTTTAAACTACTGGACCGGGAAGGAGACCAAACCGCAGAAGCCACCTTTCTCGATGCCTTTTTGTACCGCGTTGCGCGGGAAAACGGGAAAGTCATCACGGGTCTGGAAGGCATCGTGGATCAACTCGCCCTGCTCACCGGGCAAGACATGACGCCTGCGCCCACCGAAAGCGGGCAACCGCGCACGAGCAAACGCTTGCGCCTGAGCGAGATGATCAGCGTCTATGAAAAGGGCGACATCGACCGCATCGACGAATTGGTGAACAAAGGCGGGACGAGCCAATTTTTCAAGGAGGAAGTGATCATTCGACGCAATCATGGGATGGCCTTGCGGGCAGACAGCCTGATGCGCATTCGGCCGACGTTTTTTGGTGTGGGTGCTGCGCATTTACCGGGCAAGGAAGGGGTAATCGCGCTCTTGCGGGAAGCAGGCTACAAATTGCGTCCCGTGATGGCCACCTATTCCGGACTCAACCGCAAGCTTTTGGACCAACCGTATGAACCCCGATGGTCCACCTTCAAACGCGAAGGCGACGGCTATCAAATCTCCGTCCCGACAAGGCCTTTTGGCATGGACATCCTCGACGGAAAGCTCAAAATGTACCTCGGAATGGACTTCCCGGGCGGCATTGTCTACTGCTTCTATGCGATGAGCCTGCCGGGAGATTTGGTCGACAGCAAGATGGATGAGATCGGGAAAGCCATGATCAAAGGATTTGGCAGCCACGGCATCGACGAAGACGCGACCAAGGACATCACCCGCAAATCGCTCAAGGGCAAAGAATATGTCGTGAGAAAAAGCGGAGAATCCCTGCGCATCCAAACGCTGTTTGGAAACGGGAAAATGTACATGCTCCTGCTCGGAAACAGCGAAAAAGTCATTTTTTCCGATGCTGCCGAACAATGGTTCAATTCGTTGGAGATATTTGACCCGATCAAACTCTCGCAACAAACTCCGCAATTGCGTACCGACAAGGTCAATGGATTTGCATTGGAATTTCCAGGAGAACCCGACTACCTGACTTTGAACTCCGAAAGTTTCACGACCGGCGGTGAAAACACGCCTTACAACTATTACGAAGTCATCGACAATCCCAACCGGCAGCGGATGGTGATGCTCACGGAAGATTTTGAGGATTGGTATGCCGTCGGAACCTTGGAGAGCAGGATGCCGGATTGCATTTTGTACTATGCCGGCGCTGAATTGGAGCCGGAAGGTGATTTTTTGCCGGTTGTCACAGACGGCGTGCGCGGACTCGAAGGCACCTATTTGGGGAAATCCGGACTGAAATACCGCATTCGATGCTATTTGCGACTCAATCGGCTGTATCTCCTTGGAATGACCATGCCCGAAGAGGATGCAGACAGCGCCGTGGTGGACCGTGTTTTTAACTCTCTGCATTTTTTGACGCCACCCCAACCGCAATTCACAACTGAATTTCTGCAGGCAGACCAATTTGTCGCGAAATTTCCGGGAAGGCCGACCAAAATCGAGCGTTACGGCGTTGCAAGTGAACTCATTGGAATGGTGGATTCGATCAGTTCGCAGCATTTCCATGATCCCGTCAGCTCCTTGAATACGCAGGTGACTGCCTCGAAAATCTGGCGATTTTATTCGGGAACCGACCAACAGCTCCTGAAAGCAGCCATGACCACAACGGAAATCGAAAATGGAACATTGGTACGTGAAGAAGCCTTCGAAAATGGGCTTTGGAATGCGAAGGAACTGGTTTTGATGAGCTATGACAGCACAATGCTCGACCACCGCCGCTGGATTGTGGCCGGTGACTACCTGCTTGAAGGCCGAATTCATACGAGCAACGATGAGGCCGGCAAAGCCTCCGCCAAGGAATTTTTCCAGCATTTTCAGCCGCGCGTGCCGCTCGCAACGACAGGAAAAACCAAAGACTTGCACCATACGCCCAAGTTGGCCTTGATTTTTGCGCTCATGGACGAAGGCGATGAGGATACGACGCTGTTTAATTTTGGCAGTTTCTTGGTCTTCGGCAACTACAAGCTGCTTCCCGAGGAGTATCCGCTGATTTTGGACAGCATCCGAAGCGGAATCGATACCCTGCCCTTTTCCTTGGACGATCAATTGATTCAGCTCCTCCTCAAAACCGACGATTCCACGCTGTTTTCCTCGATTCAGGAACTTTACTACTTCCTTCCCGAAAACAATCCGAATCGCATGCAAATTGTCGGAAGCCTCCTCGAGCGCACGTGGCCGGGCGCAGGTGCTTGGGCGCTCGCACGCCTGCACGATTCACCCAATCCGCTTACCTTCGGCCAACAAACCTTCCAATGGCGCGATTACCTCGAGCAGGATTCAGATTACGTGCGGTTGAAGTCTGTCGAATTTCTGCTCGACCAACCCGAATTTGCCACGAAACTCGCGGCTGGGATGGTCGAAGTGGCAGATCAAGATGACATTGACTATACCGCCTATTCCGGCAAATTCCTCCAGATTTTGAGCGACGCCATTACCGGTTTCGACCCCAAAGACGAAGAAAACTGGTCTGTGGAATACCAAATGCTCACGCTGATCCGCTTTTTGGCAGCAAATGATGTGGGAGGTTGGGAGGCGTTGGCACATCGGGCCTTGCAACTCGATGCCGATTACCTTCCCGGCTCCGTGTTTGTGATCTTGGCAGACAACGGTATCCGGCCTACAAGCAAGGAATGCAAACTGGTCTTGCAATCCCGTTATAGCCGGGAATCGGCGGTTTTTTGGGCTTTGGAAAACGAACGGTTGGACATACTACCCGCCAAATACCGAAAGCATGATTTTATCGCCGAGGTCGCATTGGACTATGCTTTGGAAGAATATCCCGACCAAGTCGAGCTCGTTGAAAAGCGCAGGGTGATCTACCTGGGAGAGGCACAATGGCTTTACGTGTACAAGTTTGCCTTCGAAGGAGAAACGGACTGGACCCTCGGTTTTAGCGGCCCCTTCCCCATCGATGGCGAATTGGAACAAAGCTATTTTGACCTTGCAGGCAGCAATTGGGAGGAATTCCACCCCAATTCATACCAAAGAAAAACCAAAGCCTGGGTCAAGGAAAGCGAAAAGTGATAAGTGAAAAGTGAAAAGTGGGATTTGTTTAGTGGAGAGTTGAAAGATGAGAGTGGAGAGTTAAAAAATTAGCAGCGTGTTTTTCTTTGTGCCTTTGTGTCTTTGTGGCCTAAAATACAGCGCCTAACTTGGAGTCTTGGTGGCCAAATCCAGGGGGGCGGGGCTTGGTGTCTTGGTGCCTTGGTGGCCAAATCTCGGAATCTCTCAGTTTACGCTTTGATCTCGGCTATTCTCTGACAAATACATTCAATAACACCCCCAGCAAAACCAAGAAAATCCCTGCCGCAGCCCAGATGCCATAGGTTTCACCGAACAAAAAATAACCGAAGATCAGCCCGAATATCATTCCTAAATAACTCATGGAAGACACCACATTCGCCTTTTCAAGGTGCAAGGACAGCGTCATGAATATCTGCCCCAACTGCGCAAATACCCCCATCACGACGATCCAAAGCCAATCTTCCAAGGTATGTTGCTCAAAAATGAACTCCGATACGCCGATATGCCGCCACTGATACCACATCAACAATCCGGCGACAGGCAGGGTCACGAGCGGAAAATAGAACACCACCACCAATGGATGATCGGTGTCCTTGAGGGAGCGCACGGTGGTATAGGCGAAGGCCGACAAAATGCAGGATGCAATGCCAATAGACAAATAGAGAATCGACACCCGCGGATCAAAGCCTTTGATCATCACGACCCCGGCAAAGGCCATCGCCAACCAGACCCATTGCAGCGGACGCATCGGTTCCTTGAGCAAAAAAATCCCCAGAATCGCCACAAAAACGGGCGACATGTATTGAATGACCAAGGCCGTGGCCATCGGCATGTTTTGCAAGGTCGCGATAAACATGCTCAGGGCACCAAATCCGAAGACGCCGCGCAAAATCAGCAAGCCTTTGCGGTTGCCCCAAGCGGGAATGCCCTTGACGCGCAGCGTCGTGTATGCGATCGAGGCGGCAATCAGCGCCCTGAAAAACACCAATTCGAAAGTCGGAAGATGGGCCACGTATTTGATCGCCACATTCATGACGGCAAAAAAGACCACTGCAAGGCCCATATAGGCCACTCCCTTGTTCATGGCTGCGATTTAGGGAAAATTCGGGGGCCGTTGCGACTTCCTCGAAAATATTCAGCGATACGTCACACAAATCTCCTCCAACGCCTTCCGCTGAATGTCGGGCACGGTCGCATCCTCCGCTGCATATCCGACAGGAATCAACAAAAACGGCCGCTCATTGTCGGGCCGTCCCAGGATTTTGGTCAGGAAGTCCATCGGACTCGGCGTATGCGTCAGCGCCACCAATCCCGCGTTGTGAATCGCCGCAAGCAGCATCCCGCAAGCCAAGCCCACCGACTCTTGCACGTAGTAGTTCTTGTGCTTTTGCGCCCCATCGAATTCGAAATTGCGCTTGAAAACCACGATCAGCCAAGGCGCGATCTCCAAAAACGGCTTCCGCCAATCTGTCCCCAAAGGTGCCAAGTCGCGCAGCCATTCTTCGGTCATCCGCCCGTTGTAGCTTGCAAATTCCTCCTCTTCTGCTGCGATGCGAATCTGTCGTTTCAGCTCCGGATTCCCCACAAGGCAAAACGTCCATGGTTGTTTGTTGGCTCCTGAAGGTGCAGTGCCTGCCGTCAGAATCAATGTCTGCATCAAATCTTCTGGAACCGCCCGATCGTTAAAAAAGCGTAAACTCCGTCGGGAATTCAGCAAGGCATAAAAAGAATCTGCCCGCGCAGCCATTTCATTTTCAGGATATTGCTGCGGATCGTAAGGGATATGTGGGAATTCAAAATCTGCCATCGACCTAGGTATTTTGTCCCAAGTTAATGCGAGGCGCAATAATTCGGAAAATATTTTCGTTCGGCTTGGGTTACCTCTCCCGTGAATGCGGTATCAACACCAAAATCTAAAGATTATGAAAAAGACAACACTCAAAAATTTACGCAGCACATTGCTCCTCGCCCTCCTCGCGGTCCTTACTTTCTCCTGCCAATCACCTACCAATTCCACTGAAACATCCGCATCCTCCGACACGCCGATCAACCTTACGGCGATGATGGCGCCCTTTACGCCCAAAACGCAAACATTTACGGTTTCCGGCAAAAAGCCCTCCATCGTCACAGGCAAGGCAGGCACCAAAATCCATGTCGAACCCAACAACCTGACCATGCCCGATGGCAGCCCGATCCAAGGCGATATCCAAGTCAACCTTATCGAATGCACCAAAAAATCCGAGCTCCTTGGGGCGGGATTGCAGACGGTTTCTGATGGCAAATTGCTCGAATCCGGCGGATCGTACTTCATTGACATGGAGGCCAATGGGCAAAAACTCGCCATCAAGGATGGCAAATCCGTCAATGTCGAATTCCCCAAAATCACCGACAAAAACATGGAACTTTTTTATGGTCAGAAAGACGAAACGGGTCAAATGAATTGGGATGCGGCGGATGTGGATTTCAGGAATGCCAAATCTCAGCCCAATCGCACTCCAATGAGCGATTCATCGACAACCACCTTTTCGGTGCAAAGCGATACGATTTACGGGTATGTTTCCGGCAAAGACACCATTCGCAGCAGCAATATTGATGACATTTTGGCCTATATGGAAGCAGAGGATGGCGGAAAACCTGCCGTCAATTCTTCAAAATCAACGCTAAAAAAGGGTCGGACAACGAAAAAAGAACAATCCGACAATTCGCTTGCAGAACGGAATCGCCAAAATGTATTGTCGATGAAAAACCGTCGGACGGAAAGTGAAAAAGCCGAAAAAGAAAAGGCAGCATTGGCCGAATTAGAGCGAATTGAGGACGAACGCGACCGTCAAACAACTGAACGATTCGCGCAACTCTACAACGCTGTTGACATCAAAAATTTTGGATGGATCAATTGCGATCGATTTTACAATTCACCCGACGTAGCTCCCGTGATCGTGCAACTTCCCGAAAACATCACCTCCGCCCTTGTTTACATTGCCTTTAGCGATATCAATTCCATCTTGTCACTCAACTATTACGATGGAATGGAAGCCGTGGAAAGCCAAAACATTCCTGTCGGGCAGCAAATTGAAGTGATGGCCATGACCCAAGGAAAAAATGCGACGGATTACGAATTTGCACGCACTACAATTACGGTTGGATCGGACAATGTCGTTGCATTGGAACCCAAGCCAACGCCCAAAGATGAAATCCAACGGCAATTTGACTCGATTTGATTGCTAAATCTCGCCACGAAGACACAAAGGCACGAAGAGAAGTTAGTTATTTTTCTTCGTGCCTTCGTGTCTTTGTGTCTTCGTGGCAAAATCTCACTTCAGAAACCGCATCGTCTTCTCAAAAAAGGCATCCGGTGCCTCGGCGTGCAGCCAATGGCCCACACCGGGAATCGTATCAAATTCAGCATGTGGAAAAACCTTCCGAATCGCAGGGAAATCGGCATCCAAAACATAATCAGACTTTCCACCACGGATAAACAGGGTTGGGACATCGATCGGATGCGGGGAAACGATCCCCTCCAAAATATTGGTGTAATCGCGGTGCAAAACCTTCAGGTTAAATTTCCATTCGAATCCGCCATCGGCACGGCGATCAAGGTTCTTGAGCAGGAATTGCCGCACGCCAAAATCGGGAATGCGGACCGCCAACCATTCGTCGGCCACTTTGCGCTCCTTGATCTCGTCAAACGGAAAGGCCCACAAGGCCTCGATGATCTCAGTATGTCGGAAATCATTGGCAGCGATGCCCATGTCGGCCACCACCATCTTCTCGACCATGTGTTCGTTGTCTACAGCAAATTGCATCACCGTCTTCCCTCCCATCGAATGCCCGATCAGGTTGGCGGTGTACATGCCTTGCTGCTCCATGAACTCCTTCAAGTCATCCGCCATGTTTGCATAAGAATGTGGCTCCTCCGAATGCGGCGATTTCCCGTGGTTGCGCTGATCGACGATGAACACGCTGAAATGTTCGGCATACAACTTGGCCAAGCCCTGCCAATTGTCCAACGAACCAAACAAACCATGCAAAATGATCAATGCCGGACCGGATCCAAACGATTTGAAATTGAGCTCCATGCCGCAAAGTTAACCCAAAGTCCTATTGCCGCACAATCCGAAGAATTTGACGTGTTTTCCCCTGCAATTCAACCAAGTACATCCCATTTGGCAAATCCGAAAGGCTGATCACCTGCTCCGTTGCAATGATCTTCCCGCTTCCAAACTCCTGTCCGACCATGTTGAGCAAGCGGTAGTGCGCGCCGAGCCAGTTGGACTCAACCCGTACGATAACATCGCCAGAGGTAGGATTGGGATAGGCAATGAAACGCCCCGAAACAGGATCCGGCGCCGCAGTCGGATTGCACAAAGTCATCGTATTGATCAATAGCCGCGAAGTAAAGGGCTCCAACGTGAACGTCCCACAGACCAAATTGCTGTCCAAATCGAAGTGAAGCGAATCCAGCAAATCCACCGTGGCTACGGTATCGGTCGCGTTGATGAAGAGTCGCGAATCATCCGTCGGCAGGGTCCAATTGACAAAACTGCTCCGCGTGGTGGCATCGTAACCTGTGGTCGATTGCCAAGTCGGAAAATCATAATAAACATCCCCGCCGTTTACCTTGCGCAAACCGTAATGGTTGGCATTATAGGGCTGGAAATAGACATTCGAATCGATATTTCCCGTTTGATAGAGGTTGGTCCAGTCGATTTGATAGACAATAACGGCATCCGGATCGCGGGCAAAGAAAGTGTTTCCGCGAATCGTCATGTTGTTGAGGGTGTCATTAATGGCGCGCGTTCCATTGAGCTCGAGGGAGCGCTCGGCCCCATAAACGATGTTGCCCTCCAAGGTATTGTGGTGATTGCCAGAATTCTGGAATATGCCCCTTTCCGCCGAACCGGTGATGGTATTGTCGATCACCTGCGTATTGTTGACTGCGAAGTCAAAGTAAATGCCGGGGGTCCTGAAATCAGCCTGCGCGGTGCCCTCGCGGTTGCCGGGGCGCGCGTACACGATGTTGTTGCGGAAAATATTGTGGTGGCTTGCCTGCCCATAACTCTTGAGCGCAGCGCCGTCATTGCAGAGCAACATGGCATTCCGCACGACATTGCGCTCGATGACGTTGTGGTCGCCATCCGCCGAAATGCCGCAATAACCCGTGCTGTCGATGTCGTTGTGGTGGATGTGGCAACTGTCGACAAAGGCCAGCAAAATCGCAGAAAGGTTGATCTCCTGACCGATTCCGCTGTTGCGGAACTCCCCGATGTTGCGAAAGGTATTGTGGTGGATCGTGTCGTTGCTTCCTTGCCCGTCGATCAACACCGCGATACCGTCGATTTGCCCGAAAAAGTTGTTGCTGATCTCGTCATATTCGCCCCGGTCCTGAATGCCGTGCTTGTATTGACGGGTAAAATCGCAGCCGTTTATCCGGTTGAACTTGCAGCTTGCATTGGGAATGTAAATCCCATGGCTTCCCTGCTTGTCAAAGGCTAAGCCATCCACCGTCACAAAACAGACATCGTTCCCGAATTGCATCCCAAAATCACGGACCGTAACCTCGCATTCCGCCGAATTCGGGTCGATGCCGCTACCCGGGAAATAATACAGCTTGTCCGTCACCCCGTTGTAATACCATTCGCGAATCGTGTCGAGGTGGTGGTAATCGCCGTAAAGAAAGTAACCGTAATTGCGCAAAGCACCCAATTCGACCGTGTCTTGATACCAAAGCGTATCGGCACTGACGTAGTCAATCGGGGATTTTTCCCAGGCCCATTGCGCGGTATGCACGCAGACCGAAGCCGCATCGAGGTAATTCGGATTCACGGTCGGCAGATTGTTGTCGAGCAAATAATGGGTTTCCCCCGAATCACAACGCAAATACTGATGTTCATTGGGATAACGGGCGATGATTTGCTCTGCATCGTTCACAAAAAAATTGCGGACCGAGGCGGCGACGGTGGCAATGAAGGTATCCCCTGCTTGCGTCCACAAGGGCACATCCGAAGCGCCCGTGATGACCGGCTTGCTACCGCTCCCGTAGGCATTGAATACCACACGCCCCGCAGGGCTGCCCCCGATATTGATGAGAATGCCACCTTCAAACACATCGCCGGCCTTGAAGGAGACGGTGTCATTCGGCAAATAATTGCTCGCCAATTGGCTGTTCAGGTAGCTGATCGTCTTCCAGGCTGTGGCCGGAGACGTACCCAAAGCGGCGTCGCTCCCGGTTGCCGAAAGGTAATAATGCCGCTGACTCATTGCAGCAAATGGCAGGCAAAGCAGTAAAATCCAGACTAAATTTCTCATACCCAATTCGATTGACGTTTCGCCAATGACCGATTCATCGCCACGACGTTTAAATCATCCCGAAAAATTTACACTTTTTTGCGGGATTGACATGGCAAACGGTGAAAATACTTCGGGATTGGGCAATGCCCCGACTGCTTATTCCTTGACGAACTTCTGCACTGCAGACTGTCCTCCAGCGGTGAGTTCGAGCATATACACGCCTGGAGTGAGACTGCTGACTTGCGGAATCTCCACGGTATTCGCGGCATCCACAGAACCGGAAGCGACCAAACGGCCCGCCAAATCCAGAATTCGGAAGTCGACCGCCGAAGTATTTCCTGAAAGTCCCACAATCACTGCTTCGAGTCGATCCTTAACCGGATTGGGATTGATGCCAAAGCCAAGACCTTGCACGTTGCTGCCCGCAACGGCAAGCACCTCCGACAGGCGGCCGTTACCATCCGAGTCGACTTGGCGCAAACGGTAAAAGCTCATTTCATTGCTGGGGTTGATGTCCTGAAAGGCATAAGCATGGGCTTCGTCGGTCGTACCGTTGCCGCGCACAAAGCCGACAGTGGCAAAATCCGTTTCCGAAGAGATCCGACGCTGCACTTCAAAGCCGGTGTTCTGGGATTCGGCAGCCGTTTCCCAATTCAGGTTCACATATTGGCTGTTCAACCGATTGGCAGCAAAGCTGTTGTACAACACCGGAAACGGAGGCAAAATATAGCCGCAACCCGTGAGGAAGTTGGTGATTTGGGTCAATTCGCCCATCGTATAGCCCATATTGATGCCAGCCTGCCGGAAAGCGATCGCAGCATCCTGCTGATTGGTCGTCGAATTGGTCAACATCAGTCCTTCCAAAAATGCCATGTCGGTTTTCGTCCTGCCGATGGCATTGTAAATCTTCATCAAACAGGTGGCCCAAATCTGTCCGTCGGTATGGATCTGTCCGACCAATCCGCCCGGATACAAAGCCCCATAATTGGTCGTTCTGCCGCCCCAGAATGGATTGTGTCCGTCCCAGCTGAAGACATAATGGTAGGCCGGTTGCAAGATCGTCCACTGATTTTTGCTGCGGCTGTAGCTTTGTGCCCAATAGTCACCGCAACCTTCGCTCAGGCCATTCACCTGCGACAATGATCCGGACGTCGCCCAGTCATGCAGACCATGACCCAATTCGTGGAGGATCACGTCGCTGTCTTCGGCATCGTCGACACCGCCTTCACCAAACGCGATCCGGCCCGTGGAACCGATATAATGCGAATTGTCGGCGCCGCTCAGTCCGGAGGGATCAAACCGAATGCCGCCCGCATATTGAAAAGGCATCAGCGAAATCCCAAGGGTCGTATTGATGTAGCGCAGGGATTGATCCAGAAACCAGTAGGTATTGACGGCTTCGAATCCATCTGCGTTGCGATCAAAGGTAAATGCCGAACTCGCCTGCGTAAACAGGCCCTTGGCGGGTGCTTCGAAATCCAGAATCTGCGCATAAGGGCCGACCAAGCTGTGAACGCCGGCATTGAACGTAATATCCGGCAACACCTTGTTCTGCAATTGCGCCGTCAAAACGGCTGCATTCGCGTCGCTGCCGTCCACATAAGCGCCACCATAAGCCACGCCCGCCGAACTCAACGGATCCGCGTCAAAGGTATTGCCACTGCCATTGACGACAGCAGGAAGCGGCAGGTAGGGCGCGAGCAACGGCAAGGGGTCGTTATCTTCCGCGTTGCCAACCCTATCGGCACGCGGTGTTTGGGTTTGGCAACGCTACTTGCACACTATCATTTTTCACCGACCGACGGTGTGCATGGTGATAGCAACTCACATCCTGACATTTGAAAACTTCGCCCGTCTGCGCATCGACCAGGGATTCCCAATCGCCGTAGGGCTCCTGCCCTGCCAAACGAATGTTCCACGCCAAGCGCGTGGTGTTGTGAAACTGATAGATCACCAACCGTGTCTGATCAAAATCCAGATTCCCCTGCAATCCAATGCGGCCAAGCACGGTGTTTCTGGCGGATTCTCCGCTCACCGCGGTGCTCACGCTGAAGCCCTGCGGAATCTGCTTGTAGCCGATCAGCACAAACGTGATGTATCCGTCCGGGGAAATGTTGAGGACCGTTTCTGTGTTGTAGATCTGCACGCCTTGGTACCATTGGGTGAAGCGCAAGGTGGTGCCAGCCAAGCTTGTGCGGGAATTGCGGAGTACCAAATCGGAAAGGTTGGCGTCAGCGAAGCCGAGCATTTCCCGGCGGTCTTTCAAGAAAAGCCGTGCTGCGGTCTCGGGGTCGGTGCTGCGGGCGCGTTCGCGCAGGTTGTAGAGGGCCAAGGGCTTACCGGTCCATTGGCTCATGCGCATGTCGTCGCGCATGTAAAACGGCTCCTCGCCTTCCAATTTGATTTCGAAGGGACGCGGCGCCTGTGGTTTCTGCGCAAATCCCAATCCGTTGGCCATTGCCAACAACAATCCCAAGAGGTAAATCTTGTGTTTCATACCATTACCGATTGAATACGACTCTCTCCTACAGATACAAAAATGCGGATTTCTGTAGCCATTTCAAAGCTGTTTTCCACAGGTCTGTCGACGCCAATAGACGCCCTTACAACGCCAAAACACCAAGCGAGACAAGCATCACTTGGTGTTTGGATAACCTATTGGCGAATCTAGCTTTGCCGATTTGCGTTTTCGTGGCAAAAACGCAGATCAACACTATTCCAGCACCACCTTTTTCACCAGCGTACCGCCGGCGGTTTCGATGCGAACGAAATACATGCCCTTGGCAAATGCTGCCATGTCCAGCACACGCTCCAAATGGTCGGTAGCTTCCATGTTTTCGCTGTACACCTTCTGTCCGACGGCATTCAACACCGTCATCTTCAAGGCACTTGCAGCAGGCAGTTTCAAACTCAGATGCACGAGATCGCTCGCTGGATTCGGCCACAATTGCATCAGCATTGCGGTCGCAGGGGTATTGCCGACGACATCGATGTAGATGTTTTGCGTGTACACATCGTCGCAGTCTTGCGCATTGCTCGCCCGTAACGTGACCAGGTACACGCCCGAGGCGGCATAGGTATGTGTCGGATTTTGCAACAGCGACGTTCCGCCGTCGCCAAAGTCCCATGACCATCCGGTGGCATTGGTGCTTTGGTCGGTGAAGCTCACCGGCGTGCCGCTTGTGGCGGAAGTCGGAGCGGTAAATTGTGCATTCGGACCCGTCATCGAACCAGAAGAAGTCCATGTCGCTTCAAAGCCAGCCAATGTAACACTCATGTCTGACAACAATTCGATCGTCAAGGCTCCGCCGCTCGCGACAAACGGCAAGCCGTTGTTGGGCAGGGCATTACCGGTAAACGTACCCATCAATGGCGCCAAATTGTTGTTGCCGTCATAGACATTGACGTAGTCCCATCCGGTTTCCAAGTCAAAGGCCGTGAAGCTCAACGACAGTTGTGTCGCGCCGGGAGGGGCAAGCACTGAATAGCCCGTGGCATTGTCCGTGTAAGGGCCGGTTCCGCCGTCATCCATCAACACACCGCCGCAAGTGGAAATGAAGGTTACGCCCGTCACCGGAACCGTTTGAATCTGACAGTTCGGCGAATTCGGATCATACGTCACACAGTTATTGCAGACAAATGTGTCACAGCCAATGGAATTACAGGCGATCAGCGTCACGGTGTATGTGCCGGGCGTCGTATAATTGTGCACGGGATTGGATTGGGTGGATGTGCCGCCATCGCCAAAGTTCCAGCTCCAGGTGCTCGGATGGTTGGTGCTCATATCCGTAAAGGCCACGTTGCCGCCGCAAGTTGTCGACGGGTTGCTGAAGTTGGCCGTAGGGGCTGTCGTCGCAAGGAAACATTCGAAGTCAACGTCAAAACCTGACAAAACCACGCTCGCATCCGAAGTAAATACCAGCGTAATGCTGCCGCCTGTGCTTGTGATTGTGCCCCCGTTGGGCGGAGTAAGTCCTGAGAAGGCACCAATCAACGGACTTGAGGTATTGGGACCGTCATAAATCGTCAAATAGTCATAAAAATCCTCCAATTCAAAGGAATTGAACGTGAGCACAATATAGTCAGCCAGGGGTGGCGCGATCACGATTTCGGTATTCGCATTGTCCATATAGTTTCCAAATCCACCTGGATCGAGCACGTTGCCGATGCAATAATTGAGTGTAGTCGAACCCGTCTGTGGCAAGGTGACCGAACAGGCCAAATTGGTGTCCAGGTTCACGTAGTTGGGCATCGTGATCGAGTCTTTGACGCCCGTACAACCCGTAACAACCAGTTTTGGCGAATAGCTTCCCAAGGCGGTATAGGTATGGGTCGGATTGGCCAATGTGCTCGTGCCGCCATCTCCAAAATACCATTTGTAGCTCACGCTGCCGTTGCTGCTGTTGCTGAAGCTCACCGTTGCAGGAGCATTGCAGAAGTTATGGGGTTGCGCACCAAAATTGGCAACCGGCAAGTTGGTAAATTCAGGTCCAACCCCTACAGCATACCAAGCATTCGCAGTTTGAATCATCTCCGGCGTGCAAGCCCCGTAAAGGTCGGTGGCGGATTGTATGGCATAAAACCGCGCGTCGCTGTAATCCGAACTCGGCGTCAAATAGACGGTATTGTTGCGGAAAGCAATTGCCTCTGCCTTGGTATAGCCAAGTCCGGCGACGGAATAGGCATCACCCAGCGCATTGACAGCGGTGTCCCCGGCAGTGAGGATGTAAAACCAGTGGTTTTGAACGCCGCTGTTGGTGTGGACATCCGCCCCGGGAAACCAAAATGCATCCCCATAACAACCCGGATTCTGGAAAATGGTCGGATCAGACATACTGCGAATGCCAGCACCACCGGTACATTCTGGTCCGATCAGCCAACTTGTATTGCTTGGACGGGCGTAATGCTCGACCGCTTTACCAAAAATATCGGAGAAGCTTTCGTTCAAGGCGCCCGATTCATCCGCATAAATCAAACTGGATGAAAACTCCGTGACACCATGCGTAATCTCATGCGCGCAAACGTCATAGGTGGTCAAAGCACTCGTAAAGAAGCTGCCGTCACCGTCGCCGTAGGTCATCCGTGTACCATCCCAAAATGCATTCCCAAAGGCAACGTCATAGTGGATATAACTCAACAACGGGGAGTTCAAATCATCATAACTGTCCCAGCCATACAACAAATGATAATAATCAAACGTTGCCTCGGCTCCAATATGCGCATCCGTCGCGCATTCGTCTTGGGCGGGATTGACATTGTTCCAGACGTTGTTGGCATCGGTAAAGTCCACAGCGAGGTTATAGTCGGTTCCCGTTTGGCAATTCAGCGTCTGGATGCCCCCTCCCCTGCCGGTTTCGCGGAGGCGGAAGTTGTTGCCGGAAACTTGGTCCACGGTCAAAGGCAAGGTTCCGCTGTATTTGGTTTGAGCCGAACCCACGACATCGGCGGTATGGATGCGGTTGAGCGAATGGATCACTTGCCCATTCGTGGCATCGACAAACAGCCATTGGCGGCTGAGGGGCTTGGTGGCATACACGTCAAATTTCCAAGCCAGGGTAAAATTGCCGGTGCGGTATTTGCCGTTACGCGGTGCAAATACCAACTCGCCTTTTGGGAGACTGCTGAGGCGGTTTTCTTCGAATCGGGACCGCATGCCGCCGCTTTCCCAGAGGTATTTTTCTGCATTCACATGCCCAAGGGCGGCTGTGAGTGCTTGGTTTTCAGTCAAAGCCGGCGTAGTCGACTTGGCCTTGACGCCATAAATGTCCCCGTTGAGCGCGATGAGGCGACCTGCCTGTTCGTGAAGCACGAGAATTGCCCCTTCAACCGGAATGCCATCGACGACGACTTGCATCCGACGGTGCATCATGCCCAAGTTGTCTTCGTAGGAGGAAACCTGTTTGAAGGTCGTCACGCCGCTGAATTCCGGCATCCACGGCTTGCGTTTAGCGAGCAATTGATCGAGGCTCGCAGGCCCATTTTCGCCGAATCGGATGTACTGAAGCTGTTTGGTTCGCTCGGAATACCGCACAGCCTCGGCACCCTGCACCACCTTGGCCGCCGCCGGACCGGTGAGATACTGGGCATGAAGCGATAACGATGCAAAAGAGAGCAGGAAAGCGAGGAGGAGGAACTTTCTCATGAAATGATCTTTAATCCAAAAAAATGGTCTTCGAATGCACATTGGGGCATTCAGAAGGAAAGGTAGACAAAAGCAGAAGCAACACCAAACCGCAAGGCGACCGACCTGCAGATGTGTCGGGAATTGGCAGTGTCGATTTTTGCTTTGGGGGATCAGGCCAAAATACCCTGAATGACTCTCTCAGCGCACATCGGAGACTTGTTGGAGCCTCGAATGACTTTGTGAGGTCCCTTGAGGGACTCTGAGTCATCTGAATGACCTCTGTTAGTCCTCGAATGACTTC